>JAISDH010000448.1 GCA_031264975.1 Bacteroidales bacterium | reverse complement strand
GATAAGTGTAGATTTCCCTGTTCCATTCTCGCCGACTATAAATGTGACGGGTTTCTGAAACTTAATTTGCTTGAAATTTCTGATAACAGGAATTGTAAAGGGATATTCTTTCAAATTCCGCTTGCATGTTTTATTCAAAAAAATCTTTTCAATATGTAATAACGCTCGCATCATTTTTTCCCGCAAAATTACATAGAAATTATGTCAAATGCCTGCCAATAGCATTTATCGGAGCATCGTTCACTTGTCTTTCGTCAATATTGTTTTGCCTTTTTCCAAAACTTTTCTGCCAATTTTTCTTTCCAGACCGCCTTCTGTAGTCGGAATATTTGTTTGTTGCGCTATTGATTGTTTCAGACCTGTAATTCCGATAGCGCGTTTTAACGAAAATGTTAATCCTTTTGCCAGTTTCATGATTTTAATATGGTAAATTTATTATAAATAATTCAAATAAAATATTTTCAAGCAATTGATATGCCGTGAATATGAGTCCTAAAATCAGTCCAATAGAGAGAACAATTCCAATAACCGGCATACCCGAAAATATTTCAACAATACTTCTTACATAAACAAGCGGAAATGCAATAATAACAAGTATAATAACGGTAATCAGCATACTTAAGCCTCCAAAAATCCCCAGACTGAAAAAGAGGGAATTTTCCTGCAGGGCAGGATTTTTCTTTATAAAACCCTGTACGATATGGCAATTATTGTCAATGGTAAAACATTGTACCCAATTGGGATCTTCGCTATATTCGTCAATCACAATTTTTTTATTCTTTGTTAACTTGGAGACAATACTGCTGCTTTCGCTTTTCCCCGAATGAATATTTAATGAAGAAACGTTGTATTTAATATCGTCTTTCTCTTCTGCAATACTTGCCAAATACAGATTTTCGCCCTTAATTTTTGCCCAGCTGAAAGTGATTTTGTCGCCATCCCCTGTTTTTTTGACAAAAATTGTATCAGAAATACAATTATCCTTATCCAGCATATTCAGATTTTGCATATAATTCAGGAAAAATGGAGAAATATTGTCACACTTGATTTTCGCAATAACTCCTTCCTGTCCATCAAGGAGAATAAAATCTTTCTTTTCAATTACAGTCAACAGCAAATTGGGCGTTTTTTTCAGAACTTCCTCATTAAAAAAATACAATCTTGCGTGGTCGGCAGGATAGATGTACTTTGAAGCTGCATTTACCTCTCGAGCATTCATTCGATTAATAAACTTGCTCAATAAGCGCCCGTCATTGCTGCAGGAACAACAGCAAACCAAAAACAGGCAAAAAAGACAATTCCTTAATAAGTTTCCCTGCATAATCAATATTCTCCTATTAAAACAGTCAATACTTTCTTAAGACATTCAAATACCCCATCATAATCATACCGGTCAAAGTATTTCCAGATTTGATTAATGTTATTTTTGCGAGGGAGTAAATGCCGTGTAATTTCGATTACCTCTTCCGGCAAATTTTGACCTTTAAAAGTATCCATGTCTATTTGACAATATAACTGACTGTCAGAACAGATAGAAACCCTGACGGAAGTAGCGTCCCTGACCGGAACGATCAAACCGACTCTAAGTCCTTCTTCATAGACAGATTCATAAGCGGGATACTTTTGAGAAATAAGCTTTTGCCAGTTCTGAAAAATTTCTTTTTCAGTTTCCGTTTTCAATAAATCAATCTGGTTGTTTACCCTGTTGATTTCATCCTGTTTTGCCATTAATTTGGCAAAGTTTTCCTGTGGAGTTCCATTCAACTCCAGTTCATTTTTGATAAATTCCTGTAATTCCATATTTACTTTGTTATTAATTGTTCTTAAACTGAATATTCCTTCCAAATGGTCAATGTATTGCTCTATAGTGCTTCGCAGCCTCTTGCGCAATAACTTTCAGTACATCTTTTATCATCTTCTTGAATGTTTGTTATTTAGATTGGCGAATATAAATAACCGTTTCCTTTTCACCGTCAATTTCTGTTTCAGTTTTCAGAAGTTTGTCGGTCAATTCGAGAATTTTTTCCCTGTTATTTGCAAGTATCTCATGCTTTAATTGAGGAATAAAATACTCGCTGAAAAAATCACTTATATCGTAATCGTCTGTTTTCAATAATATTATTTTGATATTTTCCAAATTATAGTCATAAATGATATGCGATTTTTGAATATCATATTTTCCAAATACTTCACATCTGTACTTTATGTTGGTTTGCTCGCCTTCTTCGTCAATATAGGTCACAGCAAGTGTTGCGATGTCCTCGCAACTACCGTCTGAGTTGAAAGTACAGGTACCGTTAATAGAAATGACTGTGCTAATATCGTCTTCTTCGTCTTCGGTAATTGTGGAATAGGAGTATTCTCCAACAATTTCTTTTTTCAGCCGTCTATCTTCATTTGTGCAACTTTGAAATATTAAAGTTGTGCATAGAATAAAAAATATTTTCTTCATTTTTCTATGAATTTTATACGTTAATCTTTATATCCAAAAAATAGAATTTTCAATGCCGCCAATACAGCTACAATAGATACAGCTAACATAAACCATTGTATTATAGGAGAATTAAAAAAATGTCCATCGC
>JAISDH010000317.1 GCA_031264975.1 Bacteroidales bacterium | reverse complement strand
TTGTTTGCTTTTTCAAATCGTATTCTAATTTGTTTTTGAAAATCCATTGGCAAAACAGGAATTTCAATTTCTTTCACTTCTTCAGGATTTACATTTGTTTGGTTTATAGATTGCCGCGCTCGCCTTTTTACATCCCATACGCCTTGCTTTGTATTCAAAAAAACAGCCAGATATTCCGGCAATACAATATTTTCATCGGGATTAAAGCGCACTAAATACGAAGCAAATGTTCTTTCAATTTCATCATTCTGATAATAAATTCCTGTCCTGCCGACCCATTCAAAAGAATTTGTCCGGTTGAAAAGAACATCTTTATCTTTTAATTCAAATTTTTCAAATTCAGAAACCGTTATATCAGCACACTTGTTTATTGCCAAATCACATAACATGTTATGGATTTCATTCATTCTGTAAATCGGATAGCCGATTCCGTCTTCATTCATGGCGATAGAAATACCATATTGCGATGATAACAGAATATCTCCAACTTTTTTATATTGCAGTTCAGAATTCTTTTTAGGTTCTTTTGTCCAAAAGTCACTATCCATTCGACTGTCTTTATTTTCAATAGCCCTTGACAACATCACCTCGCTCACTTCCAGCCCTTCCAACAAGTTCTTATACTTTTGCTCGTCGAAAGGACGATCTAAAAAAAACTTAATTGCTCCTTTCGGGCAAATTCGACAAATGCCTCTGCGACGCCGTCGCGGGTCAAACCGTTGTGATTAAAAAGGTCGTGTTTTACAATCAGGTGTTCGTGTTGGTCTAATGCGTAATCGTCCATGCTTTTAGGACTGACGACATATTCGATTGCCTGTTCGGATACCAAATCCAGCTCGACCTGTTCGCATTGTGGAGTTAATTTGTACTTTTCGCAGTCGCGCTTGTGGACGTAAATCTTTTCGCCGCTGTTGTCTTTGCCCGGTTCCTGCATGGTGGCAAAGAAAATCGGATAATCTTCGCGTTCCGGGCAAAGCGTGTCGTCCCATTTCTGCACAAACAGTACGCTTGTTTTTGTGCCGGTATGCGGCTTGAATACGTTTCCATGCAAACCTACCACTGCCAAAATCCGGCAACGCCCGGCAATAAATTCGCGTATTTGCTTGTCACTACTGTTGTTGAAACGCCCCTGCGGAAGCACGATTGCCATTCGCCCACCAGGTTTTAGAAAATCAAGATTGCGTTCAATAAATAGAATATCGCGTCCTACGGCAATTTGGTATTTACCATCGGATTTTTTGCCCAAATCATACTTTGTCAATATGCGGCTTTCCTTAATGTCGCCCGCAAACGGCGGATTTGCCATAAGTATATCGAATTTAAATTCGCGATTGCTGTTTTTGTCGGCACGTATTTTCTTAAACTTTCTCCATCCTTCGCCGTATGTATCCTGCCAATTTTCGTCTGTTGTTTTTTCGTCCCAGCGTTCCCAATCGAGCGTATTCAGGTGCAGGACATTGGTTTGTCCGTCGCCTGCAATCAAATTCAGCGTTCGCGCTACACGCACCGATTTTTCATCAAAATCAATGGCGAAAATTTTATTGTTCACGTAATCGACGCATCTCGCCGGTTTTTGTTCGAGCGTAAAAAGGTGGCTTTTATCCAGCCCTTCGTCTTTCATGATTTGTTCCCAGACATGGAAAATGGTATGAACGGGAAAGCCGCAACTGCCGGCTGCGGTATCAATCATCGTTTCTTTTTCTTGGGGATTGAGCATCTTAACGCACATGTCAATCACATAGCGGGGCGTAAAATACTGTCCCTTCTCGCCTTTACTGCTTTTATTGATAAGATATTCAAAAGCGTCGTCCACCACATCAAGATTGCCGTTGAATAGTTTCACATCCTGTAAAGACGAAACACAAACCGACAAGTGCGAGGAGGTTAGTTCTATTTTTGCATCGAGTGAAAAAACGCCTTCCCATTTTTGCTTGGCAACGTCGAAAAGGTTTTGGATTTTGGTTTTCAGTTCGGTTTCCGTGTCGCCGTAATTTCGGAACTCCAGATGTCGTTTGCGGTTGCGTCCACTCTCCATTTCATCGTAGAGCTTGGTGAAAATCAACTTGAAAAGTTCTTCAAACACATCCACTCCGGCATTGGCGAGCACCTCGTCTTCCATTTCAAGCACCAAACCTTTCAATGACTTGCGCTCGTTAACTAACTTGTCCCGCTTAATCAAATCGTCAATCGTCCAGCGTTCCGAAAGAATGTCGGACAGTTTTTCGCTTGCTTTGGGGATATTGGGAATATCCTCAAAATAATTGGGGTCGCGCCGGTGGTAAAACGAAATGGAATCGCCGTTTGTCCATACGCCGATGGGTGCGCCGGTAGCATTGCAATACGATTTCAGCTGTTCCTTGCCGTCCTTGAGCCGCGGCTTTTTCAATTCAACGATAATGTAGGGCGTAGTAGTCTGGTCCTTATCGAAAATAACAATATCGGCACGTTTCTTCTCTCGTCCGAAAGTTACGGCATATTCCAGTTCGATGCGGTCGGCAGGATATTTATAATCGTTCAGTAAAATTTCGAGGTATAATTGCCTAACGGCTTCTTCGGGCGTCAATTTGATCTCCTTATTGCGAACAAGGCATTTAATGTAAGGTACTTCCTTAGCTTTATTGTCGTTTTTTACAATAATACGCTGTTCAAGCTCGTGAATTTGCACTAAATCAAACTGTGTGTGCCTATAATCGGAATCTCTTAATATTTCTGCTATTTTCATACTTATTATATTTTTGGCAAATTTGTTATAAAAATTTTTGAATTTACGCGCAGAAAAATAACAGGCAAATGCAGATTATACAGTTTTTTTCATTTTTCACATCGAGAAGTATATATACTATTATATATAAATAATTTGACACATGGCTGTTTTTTCATGCGGTTGCCATGGAAAAATAAAAGTTTCAAATTATCCTATACGGGAAAGGAATAAATTGCCTTGATTTTGCGCTTATGTCGTTTTTTAACTGCCCTGTTTTTTAATTCAAAATTTCCCCAGCCATTTAGCAATTTTCCGTTGTGTTTGTTTATGAAAAGGAAATGGTTTCTTATCTTCATACATCTTTTTAGCATTATCCCATCGCATTTTTGTGCCGGTTAAACTGCAACGTCTTTTTAATTCGTCCATATTTTCAGGTATCGAGTAATATTCGGGAATCCCGTCATAAAGCCGCTGCGCCGATACAGGATTATAAAACACATAGCCGTGAAATACATCCTGAAATGTTAAGGTATGTTTTTTAGCCGTCCAGAGTTCGAAGAATTTGTCGCCCAAAGGACTTCCCTGCATATCGAAACCCAAAGAAGGATTACTCAACGCCAGAAAAGCGGCGTCCAATTTCCCTTCCAATACAGGGGCAAAAGTATTGCTGCTCACATTTACGGAATGTACCCAAACATTTGTAACCCGTCCCTGCAAACGGTGTTTCAAAATAGCAGCCATATTGCCAATAACTTTCCCATCCCCGGTATTGGCGCTTGTCCATGAATCGTTCATAAAGGAATGACGGTAGTTCATAACAACCAGCGATTTCTTTTGTCCGTGCTGCATAAAATCCCGATAAATATTTTCCGCCATGTATTTATCGCGGTTCGAGCCTTCAAGCATGGGTTTGTACGTCTGCTCCACATCCTCTTTTGTTCGTATCTCAAACCAGTTGATATAACGGTCGGCGCCTGCCCACCGGATGCGCTTATCAGGCGCTGCCGTTCGATTAAAATAGTACAGCCGTGTAAGAAAATCATAGATATTGCGCTTTGTCCACATGGGAAAAACTCCCGTTCCGAATTGAATACTGTCTATCACCTGTTGCACATGGGCGGAATCTTCCGAATAATTGAACCGTTCAAATATTTTCGTCCCTGCCATGCTGAAAACTTCCGTATAAATCGCACCCTGCATCTCTGCAAATCGCGCATCGGTAACAATGTCATAATAGAAGTCATATTGCGTATATTCTCGATGGTCGCCTTCGCATAAAACTACTATATCGTATTTTTCAAACAAATGAAAAATGTAATCTTTGCCTGACATTTCCTGCGCTTTCAGAAAATCTACATAAGGAATAATTTCTTTGGAATACGCGGATGTTGTTTGCGATGTTGCCGTAAAACCACCTGATAATAGGATGGCGGTTATCACGACATGGAATTTAAAATTTTTATTTTTCATTACCGTCCTTTTTTTTATGGTTCTTGTCGAATGCCGTTAATCAACTTGTTTAATCGTTCATGACTATTCTCGGATTCTATGATAATATCAGGAATGGTGCACATTTCGAAATTCAGGCTGCCGTCCGCATTAAACCCTGTCAGTGCTGGATAGCGCACAATTATTCCGCTCTCGGGCAAAATAAAAGGTACCGGATCACTCCCTACGCCATCGCCGCCGGTTTGTACGCCCGCTACGGTTGCCCAGTTCGTTGCCTTGCAGAAGTAGGCCAACCCTTCGGCAGAAGAAAAGACCACGCTATTGACCAGCAAATAAATTTTCCCCTTAAACGGGATGGGGTTTTGCGGAATGATGGTATCCGTTTCTACTTTTAAGCGAAAAGTACCGTCCAGCAATTCGACCGGAATATGCTGCAGCGTTCCTTCTTTCTCTACAACGCGTGTATTTTCAAAATATTCGGGATAAAAATGCCGGTTCATCGAGCCGTCTTTAATAACCGTATATTGAGGATATACCACCGTATCCTGAATTAACCGCGACACAATATTTTCTCTCCAGTAACGGGTGGCGCCTCCGCCATTATCCTGAATATTGATAATTAAATGGTCATAATCCCTAATTTGATGCAGGAACGAATCAATGCGCGGCTTGTCTTTTCCGATGTTAAATAAATTAAAGGACGCGACCGTCATTATTCCTGTTTTCTCCTTCACCAGCAGGCTGTCGGAATAATCGGCGCGGGGACTGCTGACAATTTGAGAGGTATCCGGTTCGGGCTCCTGCCGGTCGCCATCGAGCAGTTTTTGCCAGTACAGCGAGCGCTCCCTGCCGTCTTCAAGCGCTGCGACCCACTTTTTATAGCGGGGGTATTCATCCGCAACCTTTTTATACAGGTTTGTATAATCCTCATAGTACAATACAAAACTCATATCGGCGTGTCCGTTCCCCAGTTCGTTTAGAATATCCCGAAGCGCAAAAATATAAGCGCTGTCGTTATTCGCCGCTTTTATTTTTTCCACAAATTCATCGTGTTTGGCAAGCCAGTCAATGCCTGTCTGGCGCAATCCCACGCCAAAATAAGGATAGTTTTGCTTTAATGTCTGGTATAAATATTCAAAATCATTGAGTTTTTGCTTTTGTGTTAAATTGATCTGCTGCCCGCAACTATTCAATAAACAGATGCATACAAAAAATCCTGTTAAAATCTTGTTTTTTGTCATATTTTTTTTTATTTCTAAAATATACTACAGGTTGTTCTACTTTTTTCCGCACAAAAGTACTGATAAATTATGAATTATGAATCCACATATTTACATAAATTAAAGACAAATAGAGTTACGAGTTGGCTGATGCGCCAGCTACTTAATCGCCAAAATTAGTTGTATCGTAAAACTAAGAGTCTGTTTAAAATTTTAACAAATAAAATACTGGCAATCAATTTATTATTTGGCAATTATTTCGTATTTTTATGTTATTCAATACATTAAAGATTCGTGACACATTATCCAAGTAATCTCACCGAAAGCCAGTATCGTACAATTTTAGGCATAATCGGCAAACGACGCAAGCGCAAACGTTCATTGAAAGATA
>JAISDH010000282.1 GCA_031264975.1 Bacteroidales bacterium | reverse complement strand
CGGCATTTTAACAGACCAACCCACGCAAGACGGCGCCAGAAATTACTGGAAAGTGCTAAAGAAAAGGCTGATAGAAGAAGGGAATGAATCGGTTACAAATTGTAACCGGTTGAAATTACTTGCCCAGGACGGCAAAATGCGCCTAACCGATGTCGCTTCTACCGAACAGATTTTTAGAATTATACAGTCCATTCCCTCGTCAAAGGCAGAGCCATTCAAGCAATGGCTGGCGCAGACGGACAAGGATCGTTTAGACCAGTTGCAAGACCCTGAACTGTCTATCGAGCAGGCAATGACGGACTATAAACGTTTGGGATATTCCGACAGCTGGATAAATCAGCGCCTGAAAAGCATTGAAATCCGCAAGGATTTGACCGACGAATGGAAATCGCGCGGCTTGCAGGAAGGCGTTCAGTTTGCATCTCTCACCGACATTATTTATAAGACGTGGGCGGGAAAAACAGCAAAAGAATATAAACAGTTCAAAGTTGTCAACCAAAGAAATATCCGAAACGTCGATAGTAAAACTCAATAAAGAATGATAAACATTTTATTTTTAGATATATATGAAGCACATCAAAATTTATTTTGTTCAATTCGAGTTTTATCAATACATTTGCATCATATATTAAAAATTTGATGAAATTGAAAGTGCTGTTGTAGAACAGAATATGATAGTAAGAATAAAATTTTATAACAACGATGTCTTTATTCAACCTGTACAATGAAATAAAAAGTGAGTACGAAAATCTCATTCCTCTTAGGCAAGAGGGGTTAGTACTGTTTCATCTGTATCAGAAGCAAAAAGATGGAGACATGGGGAAAGAATTTTCAGAAAATGAAATCATAAACTCGTTAAGAGAAACCCGGCATGATTTGAAAACATTTCAGAAAGAACAGTTTAACCAAACAGTCAAATACTTTCAAAAATATTTTCTGTGGCGTGATGAAAAGAATCGACTTTACCGTTTCAAGCCTTTTACCAAGAAATGGTGCAAATTGATTGAAAATATTCTTGAAGAGACATTTAACCCCACACGGTTACAGAAAGAGTTTTTATACCTTTCCAGCACATTAACCGAACAAACTTTTGACGAATGGTATACAACTACATTTGAAAGCTACAGCCAAAGAGTAGATACGCAAATCAATGCATTATATATACAGATTGACCGCCTTGTTGTTGATTTCAGGAAACAAATATCCAATGAACACGCTTATGATTTGAATGCTTTAAAAACAATTGTCGATACACTGGATGACATACGCTCAAAAACCGAAGAATTGAACAACGCCTTTAACAGAGCGCATGACATTCAAAGTAAATTATTGAATAGCAATATTATTACAGAAAATGTCCTTTTAAACAGGCAACGGGCGGATGTACTGTCCTTTTTTCAGGAAATTCGGGGCAATTTAAAAATCATCAGTAAACGCATTGACAGCGTTAGGCCTCGATTAAACGAATATATCAGGAATATCAACAGGCGTGATTTCTACATGCGGTTTAAACGGTTTTTTAATTATTTACTCGAAAAAAGTGTTGCGGAAAAGGGAAAAATACGGTTTCCCGGCGGAATGCCCAACATTCCAGTGCGATATGTTCAACAACCCCGATTCATCATAGTCAAAGAAACTTTTGACGGAGTTTCGCTCAGTCGCTTTAAAACGGTAAAGTCCAAAATTCCCGTAACTAACGATGTTGAAACAGAAAATCGCTTTTTATTGGAAAAAGAACGAATTGATATTCAAAAAAGAATCAATCTTTATCTGCTTGATTTGGAGAACCGATTAAAAGCGCATCAAGAAGTAGATTTTTCAGATTTCTTTTACGAAATACTTAAAAAAGAAAATGGAAATATCAGCGTTTGTGTCAAACTGACTCACAAAACCATGTCGAAATATCACCGAGAAATTAATTCATTTGGGGTATCTATTTCTAACGAAACTGTAGGTATCTCAGAATATCCAATGATAAAAATATGGAAAACAGTTATATACAGGAAAACGTAGGCTATGAGTTTTTGACAACACAAGATGCAAAATCAATATTTGCGAATACCGATTATGCCTTGAAAAGTGGACAGCATATTCAAAAGAGCTCTTTACAAAACAAAATGTTTGTTTTTGTCAGGCAATATTACGACCAATTAAAAGCGTATTATGATGATTTGTTCGATATTCATTTAAATCGCGAAGGAGAAGGCGATTCGGAATACTTTTTCATTGACTTTTTCAGAGATGGAAATGGATACTATCAAAGAGGAAATATTCCGATGGAAAATCGTGAATATCTTGCTGAATCTCATATAATCATAGCGTTTTTGTTAATCCGCATGTACCTTCTTGAACCAAGAGCCGAAATTCATATCCCGATGCAAGATTTTAAGGTGCAGGTCTTGCAGGAATATGATGAATACAAACCGCACTTATTACGGCTGTTTGCAAAATCGGAAGATGTAGAAGAAACGGATTATGAACTGAAAGCCATTGAAGACGAAATAGACAAGGCGTTGAAAAAGTTCAACGACTTGTGTTGGATTATGATAGACAAGAGTACGCAGACTTTTGAAATCATGCCTTCTCTCAACCGGTTACTGAGCATGTTCGACAATTATATCATTAATACGCCAATCAACGATGAACAGTAAAAACTATCCTCGCATCTACAGCCTGTCAACAGTCGGCATTCGCAATCATTACAACGCGGATTATCGTTTTCATCCGTTCAGAACGGATTTCGCCGGTGATAGCGGCGTCGGGAAGTCTATTATAGCGGATATTCTGCAACTGATATTTGTAGGAGAGCGAGAATTCAAGTCTGCTACAGATTCGAGTTCGGAACGGGAAGCAAAAAAACTAATCGTTGAAAGATATGGGTATGTATTTCTAAATATCGCAATGGACGTGGAAAAATATATTGTTATCGGTATGTATATTTCGAAAACGTCCATTGACCCTTTTATCATTCAGGTAAACTTGGGGTTAGACATATTTGAGCCTCTTTCTGAACCTGTTTTATCGAAAGATTTTATGCAGGGCAATGATATTATTGAATTGCAGAATCTTCCTGAACAGATGAGAGAAAATAATCAGGCTTATGCTGTAAAACTTTCTTTGAACCGATATCATGAATTACTTGAACAGAACAAAATTCTGCCTATAGACCTTAGAACAGAAGGCAACTTGAAGAATTTTGCACAAATCATTCGGGCATTTTCACGTGGAAAAGGATTTAAAAATAACTCGAAATGGCTGAAAGAGTTTTTCCTTAACGATAACAGGGAAAATATTATCATGGCTCGATTCGATGAACAACTTTCGGATATTGCACAAGAATTGAGAGACCATAAGGAAAACAGAGAGACTTTGGAAAATGTGCAAATCAAATACGACAAGTTCAAATACCTTTTTGATTTGAAACAGAAACAAAATGCTGCACAGGAAGACTATTTGAAAACAAAAGCCATATTTCATTATCTCAACAAGGTCGTTGCCGAGACAAATTATTCTCAACTTCAAAATGATATAAAAAGTATTAATCGTAAAATCGCTAATAATTTTTTCCGTTTATTTTTAGCGGAAGTCGAGGAGCTACAGGTAAAAGTGGATTTTCTGAAAGAAAAATTATCTGCCATTGAAATTGCGCAGCAAGACATAACGGCATATCATACAAAAGAAACCGCTGCATTTCAGAAATACCCCAATTTAGACGAACAGTATATTCAAGTACAAAAGGTAGATGCTTTGCTTCGTGGTTATAAAACTTGTGAAAATCTGCGCAAAGCACATGCAAAACAATTGCGCGAAAAGACAGAAAAAGAACGTCTGGAACCTTTGCTGAATGACCTGAACAGGCAAAAATTGTACGACGAATGGACAAAATCGCCGTGGGCGAAAAATGCAAATGAAGGCGCTTATTTTTACAAAAAAAGAATCGACGACATTGATGCTGAAATTAAAAAACTTGCCATTTTAAAAGATTTTTCAGACATTAGCAACACCAAATCCTTTGCATATTGGACTATACAAAACAAACCATTACTGTCGCATGAACAGGAAAGCGTGTTATTTAACTTAAATGCGATACTTGTTGAAAAACCCGTAACTATTGAAAAAGATATACAGTACATTCCAAATCCTGAAACTTTTTTCGATAATCTGAGCACCGGAGAAAAAGAAAATAATCCGAATGGATTTTGGGTTGATTGGGGTGGGATTAGAAAGTTTATCTTATATATACCTGAGCGATTTTTTACGACGAAGAATAGCCGTGAGATTATAAATTATTTCAAAGAAAAATACAATAATGCTGAAAAAATCATCAATGCATTGAATAAAGAGAAGGATACATTAGAAGCCATGCAAAAATTGGCTTCCAAGCATGGTGAAGACGCCGTCAATGCCTTCGCCCGTAAAGATGAAATATCTACATATAGTATTGATAAGAACTTGGATATTAGCGCTAATCAATTGGAAGAACTGCTAAAAGTTCATTGTAATGGAGAAGACATCAAGCAAACCAAATTAGGACTTGATACAGCCAAAGAACTGAAAATAAGGAGAACGGAAGAGCAAAACCAGATAAAAAGAGAGATACAACAAAACGTTACCGTAAAATTTTCCAATGATTTTTCTTTTACCGAAATTCAAGCTGTTATCAAACAATTACAAGCAAATGCAAACGCGCTACTTACAAGCAAACATAACAGATTAATGCGGTTTAAGCAACTATTTTCGACTTACTTGCAAGATGTAGAAAGTTCAGAAGAGACAAATATTTTCAATATACAATCAGAGTTAAGTGACAGTTTAAGGGAAAAGCATAGCAATAAAAAAGATTTGAAAATTCAGAAATCTAAACTAAAGGAAGAAAGCGACCTTTATTACCAAACAATATTAGATTATCAGGCACATACAGGTCAAACAATAAGTGTAGAAACTAACAAATTTGATGATATTATAATTAAACCCGAAGAGAAGGAACGTCTGCTTGATATTGCTCAAGCAGACTATAAACAGGCATATAACAATATTGTAATAGAGTATGTCAACGAAAAAAGACGTTCACGTTTTACAGATTCGGAAGATTATCTGGCTTTGACACGGGAAGTTGTCAATGAGATTCCTGCACGACAACTTGCGGCGAACGAGACAGATGCTTTACAGCAGATGCTGGATTTTCTTAGACAATTGAACGATACGCATATTGATATCAGTAACAGGAAACTGAATTTGCTCAACGAGATTTTTCAGGATGTGCGGGATGCATTCAATGATTATGTGGTGAAAATAAATGAAATTGGGGTTTATTTCAAAGGTTCGGACAAGCAAATATCGCAAGGTTATAAATTAAGCCTTACCTGTCCGTTTTCATCAATTTATCCGATTAGTTGGATTGATACATTTTTAGAGATGCTTAATGACACTGTTAAGCAAGAGGGTATCTATCAAAACATGTTTACGGCATTGAGAGAGAAAATAGATATTTACGATATGATGACTACCGCTTTTGAGAAGTGTGGCGGGTTCAGGAACGCAAGAATAGAGGATTTACTGAATCCTAAAAACTATTTCGATATAAAATTTGAAATGGAATCCGACGACGGAGAAAAGAATGTTGGAAGTGCGGGACAAACCTATGCCGTCACGGCGATGTTATGCGTCGCACGACTCTCACTGGTTGAGAAAAAAGAAAAAGGAAAGCAGCAAAAAGGGTTGCGTTTTATGCCGATTGATGAAGCCGAAGGAATTGGAAGTAATTTTGATTTGCTTGAACGGATTGCCAAAGCCGGCGATTATCAATTGATATCAATGTCCATCAATCCTCTTGACGATTTTAGAGAAGGTGAACAATATTTATATATACTCAATGGCAGTCAGAGACGAAAAGAACGTGTCAGTACTTTTGCCATATTCAGTAACGCCGACGAAATTCAAAAGATATGATAAATAAACAGTTGACATGGCCGGAATTTAAAGCCTTATATCAATTATATCACAACCATAAAACTAATTTGAAGATACAGGAACGCCCATACTTCAAATATCTAATGCGAGAGGGATATGTCAGAAAAAAGAGTGGCTCTCCCGGAACGACTGAGCCATACAGCAAATTTTATGACGAGTACAGGCACGAAAATATTGACAACTTATATCACAAGTATTATTCTTTCCTGTCTGAAAATATGATATTGACGTCCCATACTCCGTTTTCGGAATTTGAAATCAAGTGCTTGATAAATATCAAACAGTGTGAGAATGTTATAGTCGATAATGGTCAGACGCTACTGTCTGAAATGCGGAGTAAAATAGAGGCAGGAAAAGACGGACGGAAAGGTATTTCAAAATCTTTTTTCAAATCTGCAAAGCATATCGAAAAAGACTCTGCATTGGAAGGCGCTGTGTTGCGTATAATTGGCATAGACAGGTTTCCCCAGAACGAAGGACAGTGGATCTACCGTGTCCCTTGCAAAAATACTTTTTGTATCATTCTTTGCGAAAATCGCTATTTTCTCACTCTCGATATTGCCCAAAAACGGAATGTAGAACTGTGGCATGTGGGTGGAAATAACACTTTGCCTATTGAAAATCTACCGAAAATAGAACTGCCGATATATTATTTATGTGACTGGGATTTGATGGGATTACAGATTTATGAGCGAATTTATCGTCGAATTGAAATTATTAAAGATAAAGCCTCTTCATTACACCTATTAACTCCAAATGGCACACCCGAATATATCAACGATACAGAAGAATATCATCGCAGCAAGTGGAATAAAACGACAGAATTATCCTCCCTGTTTGAAGAGTTGTATTCCCTTGAACAGTTGGATTTAATCCGAAATCTTATCCAGACGGACAAATGGATTGAAGAGGAGGGGAATGATATTGGAAAAATAATTGACAAAATCAAAAATTCTGGTTTCGAAAATAAGCATTTTCAATGACCGACCAGTTTTTCCTGATCGGGTGAATACCGGTTGCCTGTAATTTCGATTTGAGATACCGACTCGTCCAGTTCACGCATATCGTTGGGAGTTAGGACAATTTCCGCCGCTCTCAGGTTTTCTTCCAGATGAGCAAGTTTTGTTGTTCCCGGAATGGGTACGATCCACG
>JAISDH010000218.1 GCA_031264975.1 Bacteroidales bacterium | reverse complement strand
AATCCTGATTCAGAGAAAAAGGGCGTTGCATGCAACGCCCCTATTATATTAATCATTAGCTGTTAATCATTATTTTCGTCTTTATTTTTTCAGAGAATATCTGCGCTTTTTTCTTGCACATATTTTCCGGTGATTGTCAATTTCTTTCCAATGGTAGTTGAATCAAACATGACGTCTGTCATAATATGTTCAATAATGGAACGCAATCCTCGAGCGCCTAATTTTAAGTCAAGGGCTTTCTCTACAATACTGTCTATGGCTGAGTTGTCAAACTTCAAAGTAATTCCGTCCATTTCCAATAGCTTGGTATATTGTTTGACTAAAGCGTTTTTAGGTTCCAGGAGGATTTGCTTTAAACTATCCTTACTCAATGAAGTCAAATGAGTAATAACAGGAAATCTGCCGCAAATTTCAGGGATTAACCCATAACTCTTTAAATCTTGAGAGGCAATGTGCATAAGAAGATTTTCCTTGTTAATAGCTGTTTCCTGTTTTCGGAATCCGATAACATTGGTGTTTAATCTGCTGGCAATCTTTTTCTCAATGCCGTCAAAAGCGCCTCCTGCAATGAACAAAATATTTTGCGTATTAATCTGTTCAAATTTCTGTTCCGGATGTTTACGCCCCCCTTCAGGAGGAACGTTAACGATGCTACCTTCCAATAATTTTAAAAGCGCCTGTTGTACGCCTTCACCGGAAACGTCGCGCGTTATGGATGGATTATCTACCGCACGAGCAATCTTGTCAATTTCATCAATAAAAACAATTCCCCGTTCCGCTTTCGCAACATTATAATCCGCATTTTGCAACAATCTACTCAAAATACTTTCAACATCTTCCCCCACATAACCTGCTTGTGTAAATACAGTTGCATCGGCTATGCAGAAAGGAACATTAATCATTTTCGCAATAGTAGACGCCAATAATGTTTTTCCGGTTCCGGTTTCGCCGACAAGAATGATGTTTGATTTTTCAATTTCTATATCATCATTTTGTTTTTTTGAATAATAATCAATCCGTTTATAATGATTGTAAACGGCAACCGACAATACTTTCTTTGCTTCTTCCTGTCCGATAACATATTGGTCAAGGAATTGTTTAATTTCTCGCGGTTGTTTATCTAATTTAAAAACATCAGCCTCGCCTTTTTTTGTCTTTTTCGGCAGGTCGTCTCTAAATTCCTGTATCAGTTTATGCGCACGTGTAACGCATTGCTCACAAATATATGCATCTATTCCGTCGAACAAGAGAGAACTTGGTTTTTCTTTTGCTCCACAAAACGAGCATAGTCGTTCTTTTTTTGCCATTGTTTATTAAAAAAAATTATACTCGTTGAAGGATTTCATCAATCATTCCATAATCTTTTGCTTCCTGTGAAGTCATCCAATAGTTACGGTCGGAATCTTTCCATACTTTTTCATAATCTTGATTCGTATGCTGGGCGATTATTTCATATAATTCCTGTTTCACCTTTTGGATTTCTCTTGCTTCAATCTCAATATCCGACGCCTGTCCGGAAGCGCCTCCCATAGGTTGATGAATCATAATACGGGAATGCTTTAAAGCCGAACGTTTATTGGGACTACCTGCACAAAGCAATACAGCCGCCATTGAAGCCGCCATACCTGTACAAATAGTTGCGACATCAGCGCCAATATATTGCATTGTATCATAAATACCTAAACCGGCATATACCGAACCGCCGGGAGAATTGATATATATTTGAATGTTTTTTTGTGAATCAACAGACTCTAAAAATAACAATTGAGCTTGAATAATATTGGCGACGTCTTCATAAATAGGAACCCCCAAAAAAATAATTCTATCCATCATCAGTCTGGAAAAGACATCCATAGAAACAGCGTTTAACTGTCGTTCTTCAATGATATTCGGAGTTATGTACTCATTTATTACGGAAGTATAACGATGTAATGTCATACTATTGATACCTGCATGCTTTACAGCATATTTTCTAAATTCATCATGCATATTGTTGTAGGATTAAATTAAAAATATGATTTATATTGTTATTCCTGATTTGTTTCTTGTTTTTCAATATCAGATTCTTGTTTTGTGTTGACAGTTTTTTGTACAGAGAAGTCAAGGACTTCTTTCATAAATTCGTCATAAAAAATTTCCTTGACTGTCGGATTCAGTGTTTCTTTTAATTTTTGTATGGTCTTATTTAAAACCAAATTATTATAGACATGGGTTATATTGTTTTTGTCTTTCATTATTTCTTTTGTATAATTCTTTAATTGTTCTTCCTGTTCTTCATCCAAGAAGTCTATTGCTCCGAAATATTGTTGACGACCATG
Organism: Bacteroidales bacterium; assembly: GCA_031264975.1. Taxonomy (GTDB): domain Bacteria; phylum Bacteroidota; class Bacteroidia; order Bacteroidales; family WCHB1-69; genus JAIROC01. The sequence continues at coordinate 2,552 of JAISDH010000218.1, read as the reverse complement.
CTGATATATAGAGTTTATAATTTCGTTTTGGTAAACCGCAATATTGAAATCGTTTAGTAATTGTTGATTGATTAATTGCAGAATAAGTGTTCTTTTTATCTCAACATAATTTTCGTCAATTGTCTCTAACGTATATTCTTTTAAAACCTCTACGAAGTATTTTTTGATAAGTGCATCAGGGAGGATTAATGTAGAGGATATATTATCCGTCAATGCAGCCATTATCTTTTTATGATATAACAGATTTATATTCGGGATAGCCATCTGTTCAATTTGTATTTTGATGTTTTCCCGTAATACTGCTTCGGTAGTTATAGTTCCGTCGGGAAACATTTCAGTAAAAAATTTTTCATCAATATCGGGAATTTCCTGATGATGAATCGCATTAATTTTGATATGTACATTTACCGGAGCAGTTTCCAATTCTTCTATCTTTAGGTTTAAAAAAGTAGAACGTGCATAATCATTTACGAACATTTTTTCCGTATCAATATCCATTTCCTCATGCAATCGTTTACCAATAATCGGTTCCTGTTCTTCGCTTTTTATATAATCTAATCGAAGGGTAGACGTAAATTCCTTATCTTGAAAAAAGACGGAAACCAATAGAATATCTCCTTGAGCAACAGTTTCGGTGGATGAAAATGTACTTGCATTTGCTTGCAGGATTTTAACTTTTTCATCAATTTCTTGCTCTGTAGCAACAACTTTATAGATGACGACATCTTTGAGGTCGTCATAATTTATTTTTATTTCAGGACAAAGACCAATTTCAAAAGAAAAACTGAAATCACCGTCTCTGTCAAAGTCTGCAACGACTTTATCCGTGCGAGGGATAGGATTAAAGAATACGTTCAAATTATTTTCCTGAATATACGCAAATATTTTATTCTCCATTAATTTGGTAATTTCTTCGCCACGTACAGATTTCCCATGTATTTTCTTAATTATCTCAATAGGAACCATTTTTTTACGGAATCCGGGAATATTTACTGTTTGCCTTAAATTGTTCAAGGATTTTCTTACTTGAGACTGGTAATCTTCCGGAACAAGTTCAATGGTTATCATTTCGTGTAAATCACCGATATTTTCTTTTCTAATATTCATTCGAGTATACGTTATATTTCGATTTGCAAAGGTACAAAAAATAAGTTAATAATTGCCTTAGTGGTAATAGTTTTTGAGTATCCTTTTTATTTGTACTATATTTGATTGTTTTTAGGGAAAATACAAACAGGAATATGAGTTTTGGCTTCTTCAGGCGTCATAATCGCATAAGAAAGGATAATAACAATATCTCCTATATTGGCTTTACGTGCGGCGGCGCCATTGAGGCAAATTATTCCGCTACCTCGTTTTCCTTTAATAACATATGTAATAAGACGTTCCCCATTAGAAACATTTACCACATGAACTTTTTCATATTCCATAATATCTGCCGCGTCCATTAGATTTTCGTCGATGGTGATACTGCCAATATAATTTATATTCGCTTCCGTTACGGAAACTCGATGTATTTTTGATTTTAATATTTCAATTTGCATAGACTTTATACTATCGTTATATTATCAATAAGTCTTACATTGTCAAGCCATACGGCAATACAGGCAACAATACTTTCGGCTTGATTATATTCAGTTACTTCTTCCAATGTTTCTGCATTTACCAATTGTGCATATTCTAATTTGAACTCTTGATGATTTTTAAATTGTTCTTGTATCCATTCACTGATTTGAGAAGGATTTTTTTCTTTTTTCAATATTTGGGCTTTAAGTAGTGTTTTCCAAACAAATGGCGCTACGCTTCGTGCATGTGGAGAGAGTAATTTATTTCTTGAACTCATTGCCAAACCGTCTTCTTCTCTAACAGTGTCTATTGCCTGTATAGTTATTTTCAGGTTATAATCCTGCACTAATTTTTTAATAATCGCCAACTGTTGAAAATCTTTTTTTCCAAAATAGGCAATATCCGGTTGGATAATATCAAACAGACGTTTAACGATAATAGCAACGCCATTAAAATGTCCCTGACGATAATATCCTTCCATTGTCGACTCTAATAATCCAAAGTGATACTGTTCTTTTGGAGGATTCGGATAGATTTCCTCGACAGACGGCATAAATAAAATATCGCAATAACTGTTTGCCAAAGCAATATCTTCTTCCGGATTACGCGGATAGCGCTCCAAATCCGCTGTATTATTAAATTGAACAGGGTTGATAAAGATACTGCAAATTACAATATCATTTTCACTCCTGGCAGATTTAAGTAGCTGTACATGCCCTTTATGTAATGCTCCCATTGTCGGAACAAATCCTATTTGTAATGATTTCTTCCGTAATGCGGTTATTTTTTCAAGTAAGGATGTTTGTGTATATACTATTTCCACTCTTATTTATTGCTTACTATTTTATATATATGTTCTTCCATTGTTTCTTCCGGTATTTCTACAATACGTCCGATTTCCTGATTCTTTTCATAAAAAATAAAGGTAGGGACAAATATAATGCCTAATGAAGAAATATCGGTTTCTCCTGCCAATTTGTCACGGT
>JAISDH010000217.1 GCA_031264975.1 Bacteroidales bacterium | reverse complement strand
CCCTTTTTTGTTTTCACCAATCGATAGTGAATAAAAATATTTTATTTAGCGGTAAATTGACGTATAATTTTATACCTTTGCAGATTATAAATAGATAACGTATCGGAATATAAAAATATAATAATCAATTAAAAATCAAATAAGAAATGAATAAAATAAAAGTAGGAATAAATGGCTTTGGACGAATAGGACGTTTAGTATTTAGAGCGGCAATGGAACGTAACGACATAGAGTTAGTAGCAATTAATGACTTATTAGATACCGAATATATGGTGTATATGTTGCGTTATGATTCTGTTCATGGGCGTTTTAATGGGAAAATAGAAGTAGAGGGGAATTTACTGACAGTAAATGGAAACAAAATTCGTGTTACAGCAGAGAAAGACCCTGCAAATTTAAAATGGGATGAAGTCGGCGTCGAATATGTGATAGAATGCACAGGATTATTTTTGACGCAGGAACAAGCCAATGCACATATTAAAGCGGGAGCCAAACGAGTGGTTATGTCGGCGCCTTCAAAGGATGATACTCCCATGTTCGTTATGGGCGTGAATGATAAAGCGTATAAGGGAGAAGCTATTGTATCTAATGCATCCTGTACGACAAATTGTTTGGCGCCATTGGTAAAGGTGGTACATGAAAACTTTGGTCTGTTGGAAGGATTAATGACAACCGTTCACGCAACAACGGCAACGCAAAAGACGGTAGATGGTCCTTCTAAAAAGGATTGGAGAGGCGGAAGAGCTGCGATTGGAAACATTATACCTTCTTCTACCGGCGCGGCAAAAGCAGCCACAAAAGTTATTCCGGAACTGAAAGGAAGATTGACAGGAATGTCGTTTCGTGTTCCAACGTTGGATGTTTCAGTTGTTGACTTGACCTGCCGTTTGGAAAAACCGACAACTTATGATGAAATCAAGGTTGCCGTAAAGAAAGCTGCTCAATCAGAGTTGAAAGGTATTTTAGCTTATACCGAAGATGCGGTTGTTTCTACGGATTTTGTGCATGATGCGCATTCTTCTATTTTTGATGCGACGGCGGGAATTATGCTGAATGACCGCTTTGTAAAATTGGTAGCGTGGTACGATAATGAATGGGGATATTCCAATCGTATTTTGGATTTGGTTGCATGTATGCACCGCGTTAAATAAGCGCGCGTAGATAACATGCCTTAGAAAGTAACAACCATTGCGGCAGATATGAATCCTCATGTTTTTGATAAGTTAAAATTATTGGCGGAAGCTGCAAAATACGACGTTTCTTGCGTATCGAGTGGCACAACGCGGAAGAATGTTTCCAAAGGGATAGGTACTGCGGCAGGATGGGGAATTTGTCATAGTTTCACGGAGGACGGTCGTTGTGTTTCTTTGCTTAAAATTATGTTAACCAATAATTGCAAGTTTGATTGCGCTTATTGTGTGAACAGAAGGAGCAATGATGTTCCAAGGGCGACATTCAGCGTTTCGGAATTGGTGGAATTGACGATTGAATTTTATCGTCGTAATTATATAGAAGGGCTTTTTTTGAGTTCCGGTATTGTTCGCGATGCGGATTATACGATGGAACGTTTGGTGCGGGTGGCAAAAGATTTACGCGATATTTACAGATACAATGGATATATTCATTTAAAAGCTATTCCGGGAGCAAGTTCCGAATTAATGTCTCAAGCCGGACGATATGCCGACCGATTGAGTGTAAATATAGAACTTCCCTCTGAACAAAGTTTGAAATTGATAGCTCCGCAGAAAGATTATCAGAGTGTTCTCAATCCGATGGGTTATATTCATCAGCAGTTTTTGGAGAGCAGGGAAGAGAGGCGTAAATTTCGTTCTGCGCCTTTGTACGCTCCGGCGGGACAGAGTACGCAAATGGTAATTGGGGCTTCACCCGAAGACGATAAGCAGATTCTCTATTTGGCTTCATCTCTTTACCGGAAACCTTCGATGAAAAGGGTGTATTATTCGGCATATATTCCGGTTAACGTATCTGATAGTCGTTTACCGGTGATTGCTACTCCGCCTCTTGTGAGGGAAAACAGGTTGTATCAAGCCGATTGGCTCATGCGTTTTTATCAGTTCAGGATAGACGAAATTGTCAATGACGAATATCCGAATCTGGACATGGAAATTGACCCTAAACTTGCCTACGCATTGAGGCATCCGGAATTGTTTCCTATAGACATACAGACGGCAGATTATGAGATGATATTGCGTGTTCCCGGCATTGGGGTAAAGTCGGCAAAGTTGATAGTTACTTCGCGTAAACACGGACGTTTGACTTCCGATCACCTACGCAAAATAGGCGTTGTTCTCAAGCGGGCAAAATATTTTATCACTTGTAGGGAGTTATCTTCCCTGACGGTTAATGAGATTCGTCCCGACAATCTTCGTCGTTTGTTTTTAAGTACCGTGCAGGGGAAAAGGAAAAATAGCATGCAATTGCAATTACATTTTCCGGATTAGTATATTATATGAAGAAGGAGCCTTATTTATCCTTTACATACGACGGTACTTTTGAAGGTATATTGACATGTGTTTTTGAAGCGTTTGAAGGAAAACAGTTTCCTCAACAACTCTTGACTCAGGAAGAGACCTTGTTTTCTACGGAGAATAACTACATCACGACAGATGAATGGAAAGCCGACCGCGTATTGAAAGGATTGAAGAAAAAATTATCGCCATTTGCTTTTCACATGCTGTTTACCTGTTGGCTGTCGGAGTTGAAAGGGGTAGATATGTTGCTGTTTAATTACATGTGTAAAACTTTTACCTCTTCGGTATCTATTGAGATGAATTTTGCCGATGCGGATGTATTGGGATTATCCAAAATATACAAAAAGGTAGGAAAGGAAGCCGAAATGGTACGGCAATTTGTTCGTTTCCAGAAGACGGCGGATGAGATGTATTTTGCATCTATTAAGCCGCTGTATAATGTATTGCCGTTGGTTGTAAAGTTTTTTCAGGAACGTTTTGCCGACCAGCAATGGGTTATTTACGACATAAAGCGAAGTTATGCCCTTTATTATGATTTGAAAAAGACAGAGGTCGCTTATTTTGACGATTTGAAGATGAACAGATTGAATGGAAAACTATATCCGGAATTACTTGCCGAAGAAGAATGTTATTTTCAGGCTACATGGAAACAATATTTGCAATCCATCTCTATCAAAGAACGGAAGAATCCAAATTTACAAAGACAACACATGCCCAAACGTTT
>JAISDH010000206.1 GCA_031264975.1 Bacteroidales bacterium | reverse complement strand
TATGAAATCGACGAAAAAGCCATGTACGAACACGATGAAATCTTTTTAAAAGCATTGGAAATAATTAAACAGGAACAGAAAAAAGAATAAATAATACCTTTCTTTTACATTCCGTCCCTAACGGGACGGTTGTTTGTGGTTGGTTTTGTTCTTCTACCAACATTTTGTCCCTAACAGGACAAGGTTTTTCGTCTCTGTCAATCGTCCCGTCAGGGACGGAATATTGGTAGAATAGAATTGTTCCCCACATCTGTTGACCGTCCCGTTAGGGACGGAATATGTCCGTTTGTTTTTTCGTCAATGTTTTGTTTATTTTCAGACAAATCATAAGCTGCTTTTTTGGGTTCTTTGCTGATTCGAGAGGTGGCTTTTCTGATTCGATAGAAGAATTTTCTGTTTCGATAGAGGCATTTGCTGTTTCGAGCGGAAAATTCGATTACTATTCCCGATGATTCATTTTTTTTCATAGCGTCTTAAAAGAAAACTAATCCGTTTCAAAAATAAAAACATAATTCGTTGCAAAACACCGGAACGATTTTTTCCGTTGTTTCAATGTTTGAAAAATTTCCGGAACGATTTCGGAAAGAAATTATTTATAAATGAAATTACGAGTTATCTGTTATATGTATTGGAATGAAGCCTTAAAGCCCAATTGCGGGTTTTTTATTACATCGCGTAATTTCTTTTCCATTTTGGCGGAAAATCAAACAAATCAGGACGTAAACATATCGGATTGCTTGGCTGTCTTTGCAATTACGGTTTGTTTTCGCGTCATTACAGGCTTGTACTGTTCATTTCTTTTTTTTATGTGTTGAAAACTTTTTTTTGTTTGTTTCTGCTTGTATGATTGTTGTTTACGAAATGATTAAAATTTTCGGTAAATAATTTTAAACACAAAAAACCAAATCATTAAAAAATAAATGATACATTTGCACTTCAAAAATTAGTGTGTATAAAATGTAGTTAAAGGTGAGAACATTTATAAAAGGAGGTGTACATCCCGAAGAAAATAAATATGCGCATCATGCGCCCATTGAGACGTTTCCATTGCCTAAACAGGCAGGATTATATGTTACGCAACATTTAGGAGCGTCGTCTGTAATTGCGGTTTCCAAAGGGGATTTTGTCAAGACCGGTCAACTCTTAGCCAGAGGAGAAGCCTTTATTTCGGCGAATCTGCATTCCCCGTTTACCGGAACTGTCGCCAAAATAGAGCCTGTCCCGGATATTGCCGGATATAAAAAGATGGCGATTGTTATTGACGTGGAAGAAGACCAATGGCTGGAAGAGATTGATACAAGTGCGGAAATAAAAAGAGAAATAACGCTTTCCCGTCAGGAAATTATAGAAAAGATTAAAGAAAAGGGAATTGTCGGATTGGGAGGCGCCTGTTTTCCTACCCACGTCAAACTAATGATACCGGAAGGGAAAAAGGTAGACTATTGCATTATCAATGCCGCCGAATGCGAACCCTATATTTCTGTTGATAACCGTATTATGATAGAGCGAACCGAAGAATTTCTTATCGGAGCCTGCATTCTACGGACGGCATTAGGCGTTCCAACGGTTGATATTGGAATAGAACACAATAAACCCGAAGCAATTGCCAAAGTAAAGGAGGTTGCAGCCGGTTTTTCGGGGATTAATGTCCATATTCTACGGACAAAATATCCTCAAGGGGCGGAAAAACAATTGATAAAAGCGATTACAACCAGAGAAGTACCTGTAGGAAAGCTACCCGTTGACGTGGGTTGCGTAGTTGATAATGTTGCAACGGCGTTGTCGGTATATGAAGCCGTGCAAAAAAACAAACCGCTCATGGTTAGCTATCTTACTTATTCGGGAAAGTCGGTGAATCAGCCGAAAAATTATAAAGTTCGTTTAGGAACGCCTGTTTCTCAAATCATAGAAGCCAATGGCGGACTTGCTGCCGATACCGAAAAACTAATTAGCGGCGGTCCCATGATGGGTAAAACAATTGTGAACTTGAACGCCTGTATTACAAAAGGATTTACTTCGCTCTTGCAAATGAATGCAAAAGATACGAAAAGATTAGAGCCGTCCAATTGCATTCGTTGTGGAAAATGTGTAGACGCATGTCCTATGGGATTGGAGCCATACTTCTTAGCTCCGCTGGTAGAATATAGTCGTTGGGAAGACGCCAAAAGTTCATTCATTATTAGTTGTATTGAATGCGGAAGTTGTCAATTTATTTGTCCTTCCAGTCGTCCGTTGCTGGATTATATTCGTTTGGGAAAAAGTAAAGTAGGGGAAATGATGCGTACCCAAAAGTAACAATAATTTTATTTATCATTAAATCTCAATAAAAAAGTATTACAATATGAGTTTACTACAAATATCAGGTTCTCCACATGTTCATACGACGGATTCGGTAAAGAAAATCATGTGGACGGTAGTGATTGCATTAATTCCGGCAATGATTATTTCTTTTTATTACTATGGAATAAATGCAGTATGCGTTACGACGGTCAGTGTGATATCATGCGTTGTTTTGGAATGGGTTTTCCAGAAGTTTTTGATGAAAAAGAAAGCAACCATTTCAGACGGGTCAGCCGTTATCACGGGATTGCTTTTAGCGTTTAATGTTCCGAGCAATTTATCGTGGTGGATTATTATAATAGGAGCGGTTGTTGCGATAGGAATCAGCAAAATGGCTTTTGGCGGGTTGGGAAAAAATCTTTTTAATCCGGCTTTGGTCGGGCGCGTGTTTTTATTGATTTCGTTTCCGCAACAAATGACAAGTTGGCCTCTTCCGTCGCAAGGATTTACGAATGTGGACGCCGTAACAGGAGCAACGCCGCTGGCAATAATAAAAACGGCAATGGATGCAGGCAGAGACGCTACGCAATTATTAAAGGAACTTCCCTCTTATGCGCAGTTATTGATAGGAGAACGAGGCGGTTCGTTGGGAGAAATAGCCGCTCTTGCCATTATTGCAGGAGGGTTGTTATTGCTAATTAGAAAGATTATCTCATGGCACATTCCGGTTACGTTTATCGGAACGGTGTTTATCTTCGCTTCCATTTTGCATTTGATTAACCCTGCCCTGTACATTACTCCACAGTTTCATATTTTAACGGGAGGACTGTTACTCGGCGCTATTTTCATGGCAACGGATATGGTAACGTCTCCTATGAGCAATTTAGGGAAAATAGTTTTTGGGATTGGATGCGGATTGTTAACGATTCTTATTCGAGTCTGGGGAAGTTATCCCGAAGGGGTCTCTTTTGCTATTTTAATTATGAATGCTTTTGTCCCGTTAATTAATAAAGGATGCAAGCCAAAAAGATTTGGCGCTAAAACAATACAATAATATAATAACATTATCATTATGGCTAAAATAAAATCAAGTTTCAGAAATATATTTCTTTGTTTGTTCATTATTTCAACGTTGTTGTCGGGAATTTTGGGTATCGTAAACCACGTTACGAAGGAACCCATAGAACAAACAAAAATACAGAAAAAAGAATCGGCAATAAAACAGGTTATTCCTGCTTTTGACAAATTGATAGAAGCGAAAATCCCTCTTCCTGTAAGCGGGGAAAGCAATGTCTTAAAGAAAGAACAGGCGGCTGATTCCCTAACCATGTACGACGCCTATAAAGATGAACAATGGATAGGTACCGTTGTAGAAACATTTTCAGATATAGGATTTTCCGGAAGAATCAAATTGATGATTGGCTTTCTACCTAATGGAAACATTTATAAGATAGAAGTACTCGAACACGCGGAAACGCCCGGATTGGGAGACAAAATGGAAGTGGCAAAATCGGACTTTCACAAACAGTTTCTTGGAAAAAATCCTGCCGATTACAACTTGTCCGTAAAAAAAGACGGTGGAGACGTTGATGCAATAACAGCTGCAACAATCAGTTCAAGGGCATACTGCGACGCCGTTCAAACTGCATACGATGTATTTATAAGTAAAGGAGGCAAGAACAATGAATAAGTGGAAGATATTTATTAACGGTATTATTAAAGAGAACCCAACTTTCGTATTACTGTTGGGGATGTGTCCGACATTGGGAGTTACAACGTCCACATTTAACGGATTAGGCATGGGATTAGCAACGACATTTGTACTTATCCTGTCCAACATTGCCATTTCGTCGCTAAAAAACCTGATTCCGGACACGGTGCGCATTCCTGCATTTGTTGTTGTGATCGCATCTTTTGTAACGGTGGTAGATTTAATGATGCAGGCGTATGTTCCCGATTTACACAGTCAATTAGGGTTATTTATTCCGTTGATTGTTGTCAACTGTTTGCTTTTGGGGCGTGCAGAAGCGTTTGCATCCAAAAACAACGTTCTTGATTCTACGGTTGACGGATTGGGAATGGGTTTAGGGTTTACATTGGCATTAACCATCTTGGGAACGGTCAGAGAATTGCTTGGGAACTTATCTGTTTTCGGTTACAAGCTGATTGACGCCGATGGAATCATCGTTTTTGTATTGGCTCCGGGCGCTTTTATCACTTTGGGGTTTCTCTTAGCGATTATTAATTCATTAAAATCAAAGAAAGCATAAATTTCAATTAGAATATAAAAATAATTATTAGATATGGAAGCATTAGTTGTTTTGATTGTCTTTACAGTATTTGTCAATAATATTGTTTTCTCTCAGTTTTTAGGGATATGTCCTTTTTTAGGGGTATCCAACAAAATATCTACCTCTGTAGGTATGGGCGCCGCCGTTGTATTTGTGATGACAATTGCGACGTTGGCAACTTATTTGGTATATATGTTCGTACTTGTACCATTGAAGTTAGATTTTTTACAGACCATTTCCTTTATTTTGATTATAGCAGCCTTGGTTCAAATGCTGGAGATTATCCTAAAGAAAGTCAGTCCTTCGCTATATCAGGCATTAGGGATTTTCTTACCATTGATAACAACCAATTGTGCTGTATTGGGGGTTGCCATTATGGTTATTCAGCAAAATTACAACCTGATGGGTTCGTTACTGTTTACCATATTTACGGCAATAGGATTTGGTTTTGCGTTAATATTATTTGCCGGCTTGCGCGAGCAACTTGATTTAACCGAAGTCCCCGAAAATATAAAAGGCATGCCCATAGCATTAATTACAGCCGGAATCTTAGCGCTCGCCTTCATGGGCTTCGCAGGATTGGTGTAAAATGCAAAGG
>JAISDH010000189.1 GCA_031264975.1 Bacteroidales bacterium | reverse complement strand
ATTCTTGGCTTGCCTGCATGTTGCATGTTGCATGTTGCTTGCTGCCCTCTTCCGTTCGTCCTTTCGCCCCTTCGTCCTTTCGCCCTTCTTGGCTTGCCTGCTTGTTGCATGTTGCCTGTTGCTTGCAGCCTGTTTCCTTATAACAACGTAATTCAAATTTTTTATAAATATATTAATTTTATCAGCAATGAGAAAGTACATTATTTTAGCATTGGGAATATTGATGGCTTTATATGCCTCTTCCCAATCAGTAACATTCCCCGAAAACTTTGACGGGAATACGGTTAGTTTTACTGCTTCTCCTGCTTCGGCATGGACAAAGAGCAGTAATTATTACACAAGCGCTCCTTATTCATTATGGGGAGAAGTACCTCACATGCCCGGAGATTCTATCATTTTGACAAGTCCTGTTTATGATTTTCATACGGTAGATTATCCCTATGTTATGTTTAGGTTTAAGCATATCTGTAAAATATCTCCCCGAGATCGGGTTGTCTTAGAATATAAGATTAGCGGGCAGGGATGGCAACTCATGCCTGTTGAAGCCTACAAAGGGAAAGCCTTGAATTATGGCGGGTCAGGTTTTAATGCGAACAGTTATAACGAATGGAAGGGAAGCGACAGTACGGTTATTCCCGACCTCTCCTGGTGGAAAGAAGAAATCTTTGATTTAGGTCCTGATGTTGGGTCTGACGCCAGCGTACAGTTTAGATTTATTCTCAAACACGGTTCTACACAAGGAACGGAAGTCGCTTATGGTTGGTTGATAGATAATATTGAAGTTGTGGGAGCTACCTATGCGGTTAACTTTCCCATAGTTGAATTTATCCACCCTCTTATACAATCAGAGGTGTTTAAGACGGGACCTTATGAAATTAATGCAAGAGTAGAGACGACTACTTTTGCCCCCATTAAAATACCTTATTTGAAATATGTGGCCACGCAAAATGGAACTCCTGTTAAAACCGATTCCGTCAAAATGGACGCGGTAAGCGGAGATGCTTTGTGGAAGGCAAGCATTCCTCAATTTAGCGTAGGTACGGAAGTAATCTATTCTATTACGGGAATAGATTCTATAGGCAATTATACAATAGCGACTTCCTATTATACAATACAAAAGCCGCCAAAAGCAAACGCTGTTGGAGACTCGATAGTGGGTACCGGTACAACTACATCCGCATTCAGTCCTTATTATTCCTATTATGACAGAAGCTGGACAAGGGCTATTTATTATGAGAGTGAATTTAACCCTGATGGAGGCGGAGCCTGGATTAAAAGTATTGCCTATAATAACGCTATAGCAACTGCATCAACGGTAGACAGGTTATCCATATATGTTAAGGCAACAAAAGACGACGTTATTACTGTCAATGGGTATGTAGACCCTGTAGCCGATGGCGCTACACTGGTACGGAGCGAAGCTAGGCATATTTCCTCTCAGGGATGGAATACCTTTCCTTTTCTTGACCTTTTTTATTTGCCTCCGGGATATAATTTAATGGTTTATTGGCTCAATAATGATGGCAGTTATGGTAATAATGGCGATGCTAGTTGGTATTATACCGCACAACCGGTTAATAACCATATACGGGCGTATGGGGATGCGCAGCCTGATTTGGCATTGTTAGGCAATATAAGTGTGAATAATCTACGTCCCAATATAACCATTTCTATGGAGTTTAATAATTTTCCGGATACTTCCATTGCCTTATATTCTATTGATATGACAGATACAGTATCGGTAACTCCCGCAATAACATATCCTGTGATTGCTACAATCAAAAACAAAGGCGATTCAAATCTTACTTCGGCAACTGTTTATTATTCTGTAAATGGCGTTACTCAACCGCCCTACAATTGGAGCGGTAATTTGGAATGGGATTTTAATACAGCAGTAACTGTCGGTAATTATAGTCCCAGACCCAACCAATGGGATACCATTGTTGTATGGGTAGATAATCCCAATGGAATATTAGATGGAAGAACAGAGGACGATACGCTGACCAAAATAATTTATGGTAGCAGTGATATTATGATGACATTTGTTAATCCTCCCGGAGATACAGTAAGAAATACAGGTCCTTTTCCGATAAGCGCCCGTATTTATTCTATAACGGGGGCAAATCTTGGAGCAACAATACCTTTGGAAGTATCTACAACCCATAGCGGAGTAACAACAACTGTTACGTATCCCATGACTTTTGATGCTATTGATAATTTATGGAAAACAACAATTCCTCATACGCTGTTTGGCAGCGACGTTGCTTATTCTATTACCTTGCAGGATAGACATGTCAATACGCTGACCATTGACGGTCATTTTTATATCTATCGAAGTGAAGACGGACCTTCTTTAGATTATGTAATTATAGGAACAGAAACAGAACCCTATTTGTTTACTCCAATGAATCTGTATTATGAGAATAGCTGGACTCGTCAGTTGTATTTGGGTTCGGAACTGCAACCGGGAGCAACCGGAGGGACAATTCACAAGTTGGCATGGGATTATGCAGAAGATGCGCCTGATTTTAGTGTTGCAGACCAAATCTGTTATATGCGAGCAGTTAGCGATGTAGAAATATTATCCGAAGACTGGGAAGACCCCCTTACAGGAGGAGGCGTTAAAGTATGGGAAGGTACATTACCAGGGGAGCCGGGATGGGTAGAAATAACATTAACCCAGCCTTTCATACTTCCTCCGGGTAAAAATCTGATGGTTTATTGGTTGCATGCACAGTCAGGTTATATGACAACAAGCCATGTATGGAATCATACCGAAATGACAAAAAACATGGCAGTAGTGGGATATTGTGATTGTGGCGGTCCAGGATGGATTCCCTCCACTGCATACAATAAAGTTCTTTCTAATCTGCGCCCCAATGCGCGGTTTTATATAGAAGGGCTTCCTTTACAGGATACCTCTGTAGCTTTGGTAGAAATAGAATCTCCTGTATTTACTCAACTGGCGTCTTCTCCTGTTTCGGTACGGGTACGTATTCGCAATATGGGAAAACACAATTTGACAGACTGTATGCTAAACTGGTCTAAAAATGGAACATTGCAGACGCCTGTTCAATATACAAATACAGGCGGGCTACCTTCGGATTTTACCGATACCATTACGATAGGAGAATATATTCCCGGATTAAATCAACGCGATACCATTTTAGTTTGGGTGTATCTGCCTAATGGCAAGGAAGATTTAAATGTAATGGACGATACTTTGCAAGCTTTTTCGTATGGATGTGAAGGAGTATTAGCAGGAATAAAAACGGTGGGAGAAGATTTTCCAACCTTAACGGACGCCATAAATCTTATTCGTTACTGTGGATTGACAGGAGATTTGACTTTGCTCTTAAAAGATACACTGGTTGAAAATGTAGATTTGTCCAATCTTACGCCACAAATGAATGGTTATCATTTAACTATTACATCCAGAGGAAATCATCCCGATAGCGCTCTTATCCGACCAAGTACCGGAACGGGCGTCTTGCTTGGGAATACAAATAATATTACGCTAAAGAACATTACTGTAGACAGGTCAACAGGAGGGAATGCCATTCAGTTTACAGGCGGCTGTAGCAATGTATTGATACGCGACTGTTATTTATACTCAAGTGCAACGTCAACATCCTACAATACAACAGCTCCTATTATAAAGGATGTTGCGGGCGTTGTTGATAATATTGTGATTATCAACAATCGCTTAAATGGCGGTTATGTGGGTATGTATCTCAATGGAGGGGCGTCAGGAACGCCTAATCAATATGGAACAAATGTTGTCTTTGACAGCAATACGGTAAGCAATCAATATTATTTTGGAATAACTGCCGACTATGTCAGATTTACAAGTGTTTCACACAATACCATACAGAGCCGAATCAGAAATGCAAATTATTCATGGCAAGGTATCAGATTGAATTATAGCGACGGACCTATCGTTGGCAACCGGATAATTCAGCGTGATACATTAGCAACCATAGAACAACCTTGCGGTATATTTCTTGATTCTTATAATACTGTCAATCCTGCAAATACAGATACTGCTTTGATTGCTAACAATGAAATTATAATTCAAAATAATAGTTTCTATTCTACGCCAGGCGGGATGCAAATATATTCTTCGCCCCGTTTAAAAATAGTACATAATTCCATTTATGTATCCGGTAATGGTACAACAGCTTCACGAGGTATGTATTTCTCTGACCCGTTTAGCGGCGTAATTAAAAACAACAATATTGTTATGAAGTATGAGTGGTCATATCCTGTTTATTTTAGTAGTGGAGTTTCCGGCGATATAGATTATAACAATTACGATGCGCCAACTTATATCGGTTATTATGGATATGGGATAACAACATTGGCAGAGTGGCAACAAACAGTAGGCATAGATATAAATTCGACACGTACAAAGATTGTATTTGAAAATGATTCAATCAATTTGATGTTCAAATATAATTTAGGGGTTACCTGTCCGTCTATAGCGCCCATTACGCAGGATATAACCGGAGCGCCAAGAGGCGGCGTTACAATCAAGGGTTGCTATGAAGTGATACAACCTTCAGGAGATTTAAAGATAGATCAGATTTCGACATGGAGCGATGAAATAGTAAGAGACCAAACCATTCAAGTATTGATAGATGTAACCAATCTCGGAACAACAGCGCTCTCAAGCGCAACCTTCGGATGGAAAGTGAACGACGATATAAAAGCGTCGACAACCTGGACTCCAACATCAGCTTTGGCTTCTCTTGGACAACAAACGGGAGTATCTATTGGTTCTTTTGACGCTTCCGGCACAGACGATGTTTTCAATGTTGTTGTATGGGTAGAAAGTATCAACGGACAACCTGATTTAATTCATTGGAATGACACCGTATCGGTAAGCGCTAAAATCGTTCCTTTGGCGGAATTTGTCAATCCCATTATAGGCGATATCATAGATAACCTTTCATTTACCGTTAATACGCGCATCCGTACGGAAACAGGAGCTCCTGCTACTCCTCCGGTTATGTCTATATCTACTATCGTAAATGGAAATATACACTTATCCGGCAGTGTTGCCATGGTTCTAAACGGTAACGTATGGGAGGCGAATATCCCGCAACAATATTATGGAAGCAAAGTTATCTATACTACAACTATTTCCGATTTGGTGGGTAATAGCATCACGTTAACCGATTCTACTTATATTCGTCTTTCAAATGCAAGCAGCGAAAAATATCCGGGATATAATTTGTCTATCCTTGAAATAGTCGACCCTGTAAACCGAGTTGGAGGAAGTTCATGCTCGGACGAGTATGTTTCCATGAAAATAGTAGTGGCAAACACGGGTGAAAATGATTATGATTTTTCGGTCAATAATGTTACGTTTGCAGTAGATGTAACCAATGCGATTACTTATGAGGTCAGCAAAACGCTTAACAGTGGTACATTGCCGTCCGGTAGCGTAGATACAATAGAAATAGACCCTATGTTCCCTATCTATATGCCCGGACAATATAATATGGAAATACTGCTTATTAGCTCGGTGGATCATATTCAATATGACGATACCTTAAACCATTCGTATATATCGGAACGTTTAGGACTTCCCATAGATGAAACTTTCAGCGGCAGTTTCCCTACCGAATTTACGGTAAGGAGAATAAATACTGTAGCCGAATGGAGTATTGTTTCACAGGGCAGTGGAGCAGATGCGAATGTTCAACCTGTATTTGGTTCAGGTTTGCTGTCATTCACCGGTAGCAGAGGCGCGATGTCTACCTTTGCAACCCGTCAGCTGGAATTGCGCGGTACGGTATTCCCAACATTAACCTTCTGGTATTTCCATGATACTGTTGCATCCAGAGAATATACAGACGTTCTCATTACTACAGATGGAGGGACTACCTACGAACTGTTAACAACCGTATACAAACAGAATGCCATTTATGGCTGGGAACCATATCCGCTGGATTTATCCTCTTACATCGGCGGAGATTGTATTAATGTCCTTTTCAGAGCCATGTCGTTTGGAGAAGCTACACAGTATATAGACCGTATCAATATAACTTCCCAAGCCGACCTGGCAATATCAAACATAGCGCTACCGCTTGAAACTGCCTGCGATTTAAGCAGTGCAGAATTGCAAATAGAAATATCCACGATGACCAATCAGATTATAGACCTGTCTCAATTCTCAACGAGTTTGGCGATAGAAATACCCGGCTATCAAACATTAGCGCCTATTCCATTGCAAAAAAGAATGGAAGGCAATTCGTCGGATACCATTTATATTCCTCTCCCCAATTTACCGATGGGAAATTATACTATCAAGGTCTATCTAACTTCTCCTGTAGATAATCAGCCCGAAACTGATACGGCATATTATAATGTGAATGTACAACCGTCTTTGTCTGTAACCGTAACTCAGGTAACGACTCAAAGTACCCGCATCAATGTGGGTGCAAAAGTTTGGCAGGATATTGTTATTGAAAACACAGGTACTGTAGATATTTCGGGTATCGAATTGGTATTGCGTATAACGGGAACCAATCAGGATATTGTCAGAGAAACGTTGCCTGTAGATTTGGCGGTAGGAGAGACCTACAATTACCAGTTTGTCAATCCTTACACCGTTCCTGCAGACGAAAGGTATCAAGTATATTTGACAGCCTACATGTCATGCGATTCCGCCCATGTAAATGCAGTAAACGCCATAGAAGAGTATGTAGATTTGCATAATCTGTCTATTGTAAGTATTGATAATCCCATTGGACAGGCAGATACAATAGGCGCAGCCATCAATATAACTGTTACCCTGGAAAACACAGACGACGTCAATTCATTCAAAAATATATCTATCTATGCGGTGATAGAAAATGAAGAAGGACAATCGCTGGTAAATCGTTGGGGAACCATTGGGGAAGTTCTCCCTTCAAGAACCCTACAGTTTACCTTTGAAGAATCCTACACTGTTCCTGATGAGACGGCATACTGGATTCGCATCTATTTAGCCGGAAGCGACAATTATCCGGAAGACGATACGACAGAAACCAGACGGACAACAGTAGACGGCGGAGTTTCGGTAAAAGGAATAGAAAGCTCAAACGTCTTCACCCTTAGTCAGAACATACCCAATCCTGCCAACAACAGTACGCGTATAAACTACAGCATACCGGAAGCAGGAAAGGTAGTGTTCCACGTACACAGCGTTAGCGGTCAGTTGTTGTATTCCGAAACCATAGAAGCAGCGCACGACAAACAAAGCATAGAACTAAATACAAGTTCTTTTGCTGCCGGTATCTACTTCTATTCAATAGAATACAAAGGTCAACGGCTTGTTAAACGGATGATGATTAGCGATTAACGATTCGTGATAAATGATTAATAAACGAGTGTGTAGAGTTCGGCGTAATTAACGCCGAACTCGCAAACTCGGTTAAAGAATTTCATTGTTGTTTTGTTTTTTATATTTAAAAACAATTTTCAATTTGGGCTGTCCTGTAAAATGGGTAGCCCTTTTTTTCTGTCTGAATCAGGATTCACAGAATGAGCAGGATGAATAGCATAAAGATAGAAACGAAAGCAAGCGGCGCAGCCGCAATCTACACACTATCGTCATTGCCTTTGTAGAGACGCGATGCTTCGCGTCTCATTATCGTCGTTGCATTGTAGAAATGCGATGCTTCATGTCTCGCGAATAGACGCGAAGCATCGCGTCTCTACAATGCTTCGCATCTGTAGAAACAAGGAAAAAGAACAAGCAGGCAAGCTAAGAAACTATCTGAATCAGGATTCACAGGATTAAAGGATGAGCAGGAAAATAAAATAGGCGAAGGCACGAAAGGGCGAAAGGTATAAACAACGAGTATTTCCTCGTGGCTTGCCTGCTTGTTGCTTGCAGCCTGTTGCTTGTTGCCTTCATTTTTCCCCTCTTCCCTTCTGTTGTGAAAAATATATTTTTCTTTTGTGCGTTCTTTTATCATTATTTTGAGGAGATAATATCTTTGGGCAAATAATAATTTTATTATCTTTTGTGGCAAGGTAATTGAATGAAATTGAATGAATGAATGAGAGAAGATAACATTATTGGGATAGAGCAACTATGAAGACGATTATAAAAAAAACAGGAAAAATTCTTTTATGGATATTGACGTCCATCGTTGTTCTTATTGTTTTATTTTGTACCCTGTTTACTATTCCTGCCATACAAACATACGTAGCTCAAAAGGCTGCTAACTTTTTATCCGACAAATTGCAGGCAGAGGTATCTATTGGTAAGTTACGTATTGATTTTAATTTGAATATACAGTTAGAAGAGGTGCGTTTGAATGACCTTTACGGAAATAATCTGATTTCTGCGCGAAAGGGCAGTTTAAGTTTTCCTTCTTTTAATACGGGGACTGCCAATGTTGAAATTCGCAATATTGTTTTGGATAGCGCTGATGTTACCTTGCGAAAGTACGAATCGGATACTGTACTGAATCTACAGTTCTTCGTTGATTTTTTAAAACCAAAGGAAAAGAAAAATTCCATTATTGACTTGCAGACTGTAGAATTGAAAAACAGCCGGTTTCAATTGAGGAATGACGCTCTGGCAGGGAAGGACAGGGAAGGAGTGTGGAATTATTCCAATATGATTATTGAAGATATCAATATCAAATGCGAGCAAATTCTTATTATCGGTGACAGTTTGAATTTGTACATAGACAAATTATCGGCAAGAGAGCGGTCAGGGTTTCAGGTAAGGGACTTTTCAGGACATTTGATAATATGCCGAACAGGGATACATTGTCTGGAGACGAATATTCTCACAAAGAACCTGTCGGAATTTTATTTGGACTTTCGATTTGACTACACTGATTTTCCCGACTTTCAGGATTTCATGCACAAAATTGTTTTTAATACCGATTTGTATCAAGGTCGCCTTAATTTAGCCGATCTGGTCTATTTTGTTCCCGCTTTCAAAGGAATGAATAACACCGTCAATGTAATGGCGTCGGTAAGGGGCGCTCTTTCCGATTTTAAAATCAGAGACCTTGACCTGTCGTATGGGCAAGCTACGAGAGTAAAAGGAGATATTGATTTGACAGGATTGCCTGTGATTGAAGAAATGCTGATTGATTTTGATATCGAACACCTGAAAACAAACCTTGTAGACCTCGCTTCATTCTCTCTACCTAAAAACAGACAAATACCGATTCCGGATATATTGAAAAAAATCAATTATGTGGAAATGCAGGGACATTTTTTAGGCATATATAATAATTTCTTTGTTGACGTCGATATGGTTACGGCGGTGGGAGAGGTCTCCTGTGAGTTAATGCTCAACAACCGTTCTGTTCCCATTTCATACGATGCAAAACTGCAAACGAATGCTTTAGAGTTGGGTAATCTATTAGATAATAAAGACCTTGGAAATGTCAATATGCAGGGAACGATAACCGGAGAAGGATTCAATATGGATGATTTCAATTTTCAATTTCACAGTACGGTATCCGATATTACATTTCGGAATAATACCGTGAAGGATATTATTCTTTCCGGTAATTTTCAGACAAAACAATTCAAGAGCCAAATACATTGTGATGATGAAGATTTTAATTTGGATTTTAACGGCTTCATTGATTTTAATCAACAGTCTCCACATTATAATTTTAATGCGAATGTACAGGCTATCAATTTGAGTCGATTTCGGCTTTTCCGTCCGGATTCAAATGTTATTGTATCGGCTTACGTCAATACGGATATTACGGGAAAGGATGTGGAACATTTTCAAGGACAATTGAAGCTGGACAGTATTGTATATAAAGAAAAGAATGTTTCCTACTCTCTCCCTGATTTTGTCCTGAACATAGAACAGGAAAATTATCCAACTAAAGATATTCATTTGAAGTCGGATATATTAAACATGGACATGTCCGGCAGTTTTACTTATAGACAAGCCTTTGCGGTAGTGCAAAACAATCTTCACGTTCAGCTTCCTAATGTAATACCTTCTCCTGCAGCGCTGGATTCAACACAGGCAATTTTTGCACAACAGTTTGATTTATCGCTTAAAGTTACGGAATCTATTCCTCTTTTGAACCATTTCGTCCCTGATGTTCGATTAAATAAAGGTTTGACGTTGAAATTCTCCCTTAATCAATCCAAATCAATCAGCGATATTTCGATAGAAGCGCCTCAATTGGATATCAGGAATAAGCATCGGTTAAATAACTTGACTGTTGTAAATCGACAAAACGGCAAAACATATCAATTGGGAATGACCTGCGATTCCTATTTTAAAAAATGGACAGATACGCTTCCCGACCTGCAAGAATTTGCCTTTGAAGCAATCGTTTCCAACAATGTTGTTGATTTCCTGGCAACAGCAACAGGCAATGATAATAATAAACTGCAAGATATTTTGATAGAAGGCGCTGTTACATTTTTGGATATGGAAAAACTGGAAATAGAAATTGAATTAAACAACGGTTCTATTGCCTGGGATGATGATATGTTTTTATTTGACGCCTCCAATTATGCCTATTTGGCAAGGGACAGTATTTACATCCGTAATTTCGGTTTACATTCTCAAAAGGGAAAATCGATTACGGCGCGAAGTCGTTCCGTAGAGGAGGAAGGAAATGGTATTTATTTTAACTTTAATAAAATAGACTTGGGGATATTTAATGTTTTTCTAAATCAATATCAAATATCATTGGAAGGAGTAGCCACCGGAAAAGGGGAAGTGGTTCGTAATGCTTATGGATATGCGCTTGGGTCTGATTTTGACGTGGATGATTTTCAATTCAACAATGTTTCCATGGGATACTTTCAAGGAAAAACATTTTGGAATAATATTGAAAGGAAACTGTTTATACAGGCGTTCATCTTTGAAACAAAAGAGAAACTCGATAATTCCCTTTTGGTCATCAGTGGAAACTTTGACCCTCGAAACAAATACATCGACCTGACCGGAAGGATAGACAGTTTGAATATAAAGATATTGGAACCCTATTTAAAGTCTTTTGCTTCCAAAGTAGAAGGATTTGGGACGGGAGAACTCACGTTTAAAGGAAAAATGTCTAAACCTAAATTAGAGGGAAGTATCTTATTGAAAAAAGCGACATTGGGGATTGGGTTTCTGCAAACCAATTATTTTATCGAAAGCGGAACCATCAAGTTTATCGATACCGGATTCATCTTTGAAAATACCCCGTTCCACGACGGTTATAATGGAAGAGGCACTGTAAGCGGAATAATTACTCATAACCGTCTACGGGATTTTGGCGTTGATTTAAAGATTAATGCTACGAACTTATCTGTATTGAATACAACATTAAGGGATAACAATCTTTTTTATGGAAAGGCTTTTGTTACCGGAAACGCTTCTATTTATGGGCTTGTTAAGGATATTTTATCCATTGACGCCAATGTAACAACGAATCCGTCCACCGATATTACGCTTTCTCTGGATTGGAACACGACCGCCGTCGAAAGCGATTTCATTACTTTTGTTTCTCATGAAACTGAAAAAAAAGAAGATACCCTTTCTCCTGCCTATTTTGAAAATTCCGCCATGCAGGTAAACCTCAAAATGACGGCAACGCCTGATGCAATCGTTCGCGTATTGTTAGACCCTTCTATTGGAGGTACAATTATCAGCAAAGGAAGCGGAACCATTGACCTTATTCTTGATAAAAACAATGACCTTTCCCTCTTTGGAATTTATACCATTTCCAGCGGAGAATTTGATTTGGCTTTTGGAGATATATTAACGCGTATATTTAAGATTGAAAGCGGGGGATACATTTCATGGAATGGAGACCCGACTCAAGGAATTATGAATGTACGAGCCGTACAGGCGGCAAAAGTGTCGGTAAGCAATCTTTTTGAGAATGAAGGAAACACAAGGTTAAGACCCGTATCGGTAAACAATATCTTATCGCTTAACGGACAACTGTTGAAACCCGATTTTTCATTTACCTTTGATTTACCCGACGCAGATGAAATTACCAAATCCCAAATCTATAACAAGATAGACACCGCCAACAGAGAAGAGATGATTGGGCAGGTGGTGAATGTGTTATTGTTGGGAACGTTCAAGATTACCGATAATTCGGAAGGAAACAGCGGCGCTAACAACAATCTGTTGGGATATTCTATCAGCGAGATGATTTCTTCTCAACTAAAAAAAATGGTATCAAGTATTTCTCCCAATATTGACGTTCGCATGAGTTATCTTCCCGGAGAAAGCGCCGAAGAAACCGAATACAGTGTAGATGTTGGCGGAAGTTTTTTTAATAATAAATTAACGGTCAGTACGAGTATGGGTATTCTTGAGCAGCAGGATTTGAACAGTCAAGAACGCTTTCTGGGAGACATTACGGTGGAATACAAACTAATTTCAGATGGTTCGCTTCGTGTAAGGGCATTCAATGTTTCCAATTCGCAAGACGCGCTGACGTCGACCTATTCTTCTACTTATTCGCAGGGAATGGGGCTTGCTTACTTGAAGGATTTTGACAAATTCAAGGATTTGTTTGTTCGTAAATCGCGAAAGAAAAAGAAAAACCGCAATGAACAGGAACTGAAATTACAGGAAAACGAATCAAATCTCCCCCAATAATTGCGCGATAACTTTAGGGTAACAGCTATATTCCAACGCATGTACTTTTTGCGCAACTTCTTCTGCTGTATCGCTTTTCAGTATGGGACATTTTTCCTGATAAATAATATTTCCTTCATCATAATGCTGGTTTACATAATGAATCGTGATACCCGAATATAATTCCCTGTTGGCTACCACTGCCTCGTGTACGCGCATTCCATACATTCCTTTCCCTCCGTATTTGGGCAACAACGCCGGATGTATATTAATGATTCTGTCAGGAAATGCGTTTACCAAGTTGTCGGGAATCAGCCAGAGAAAGCCCGCTAATACAATTAAATCTGTTTCCATTTTTTGCAATATATCTCTTACGCTGTCCGATTCATAGAACATGTTTTTGTTGATTAGCAGGGTATCGATATGTAAATTATTGGCTCGTTCCAACACATAAGCGGTTGGTTTATTGCATACAATTAATTTAATACATACTTCTGTAGATTCGGCGAAGTATTCGGCAATACGCTGAACATTGCTACCATTGCCGGAAGCGAAGAGGACAATATTTTTCATTTGAATAGGTCGTTTAATTTTAAAGTCTACAAAAGTACATTTTTATGGCGAACGATTATTGCTTTTTGGTAATTCTTTGTTTGAACGCGATGATTTTTTTTGTACCTTCGCACAAGTTTTTTCAAACAAGCAATATCATTATGAAGAAAATAAAGAATATTTGTATCTGTATCATTTTGTTTTTATTGAGTGTGGATTCTGTTTTTGCGCAGTTGAGCGGGGACGCCAAGATAAGCGTGTTAACTTGTGGGGAAGGGTTTGAGTTTTTTGAGTCGTTCGGACATACTGCCTTACGTATCTGCGATTCCGACTTAGGAATGGATTATGTGTTCAATTGGGGGATATTTGATTTTAATACAGATAACTTCTACTTGAAATTTACGCAAGGAAGACTACCGTACATGTTGGGTATCACGAGCTATGAATGGTTCGTTACCGAATATGCGTATGACGGAAGGAGCATGTACGAACAGCCGCTTAACCTGACGTATGAAGAAAAAAACAGGCTCTATGAAGCGATACTCGAAAACTACAAACCGGAAAACAGGTATTATAATTATGACTTCTTCGAGGACAATTGCGCCACCCGAATACGGGATATTATACAGAACAGTCTACAGGGAAGACAGTTTCCCGTCAATGCGGTAACGGATTCCAATTTGACATTTCGTCAATTGTTTCATCCTTATACAAAGAACTTTCTTTGGTGGAGATTCGGCATTGATATTTCTTTGGGAATGAGGGCAGATAAAAAAGTTTCTACCTACGATTATATGTATTTGCCGGAAGATTTAATGAATCAATTTGATACAACCATGCTGTTACAGGACAGCAAAACATTGACAAGTACAAAACAGACCATATTAAAGGAAGAATACGCCCACAGTTCCCCAACCGTTTTCTCTCCCAATATGGCATTTTGGCTCTTATTTATACTTGTTATTGTGCTGACGTTTTTTGAATTGAAATACGGTTTCTATGCAAAACCTTTTGACATTGTCTTTTTCTGTGTCATCTTTATACTGTCTTTCCTCATTTTTTATCTTTGTTTCCTCTCCGACCATCATGCCACGAAAGACAACCTAAACCTTTTATGGGCAAACCCATTGGCGCTTTACGTTTTAATTCGTCTCCGTAAATCCAACGCCATTGTACTATACTTTTTATTAGCATGTTTGGCTGTTTTGATTGTAGGATTCTGGCTTTTACCTCAATCGTTTAACCCTGCATGTATCCCAATATGGCTTATTCTTATCTTACGCTTAACCATGTTATTGCTGAAAAAGAAAGGACTTTTATCCTGCGCATAGTCTGGTTTTGCGCTTTGTAAAGGGAGCAAGGAAATTCGAGCAACAGGCAGCAAGCAACACGCAACAAACAGGCAAGCCATGAAACTGATGATTTGTGATTAATCCTTTCGCCCTTGTACTTTTCGTCCCTTTTTTTGTCTGAACCAGGATTCACAGGATAATCATGTAGGGGCGACCCTTGCGGTCATCCTTAATCTTGTGGTCGTCTCAAACCATCTACCCGTAATAAACAAAATTATCCCGCGTGCAGTATAATACGGCGTAGCATGGAGACCAATGCTATCAAGTTAAGCCATAAAAAGCTCTGAAAGAGCAAAACCATGAGCTTAGTTGTATTTCAGACGCCGGAAGGCGTCAAATATGAGTAAGCCCGTACAAGCCGAAGGCGCAGCTCGGGGACAGTACTGGATTGCTTCGTTCCTCGCAATGACGGACAAACAAACTCTTCAGTACTGGATTGCTTCGTGCCTCGCAATGACGAGCCGGTTGGTGTCGTTTTCATACAATTGTCCGTCGCAGGGTCGGTTAATGTCGTCGTCATACACTCGCCCGTCATTGCGAACGCAGTGAAGCAATCCAGAAGAAAAACGCTGACAAACGCCCCCGTATATCTCTCCTTCTCAACTCCGAATGGAGTTGAACAACTTCGCAGTTCTGATAGAGAAGACATATTTCTACTACAAGCTGCGCTCCGCTTGCTCGGGGTTATACATATTGAACGCCGGAAGGCGTTCAATAAATTGACGACATTGAGCTACGCCACGCAGTACAAGGGACATTATTCACATTAAAAAACAGCATCAAAGACCATTGAAAGTCAAGATATTTAAATGCCTCCCAAGCCAACCCCAAAAAGGGTTATCCTTTTTTCAAAAAGGGTTATCCCTTTTACCCAAAAGGGTTATCCTTTTTACTCAAAAGGGTTATCCCTTTTTCGAAAAGGGTTATCCCTTTTTCGAAAAGGGTTATCCCTTTTTATCCAATAGGTATTACCATTATATTTGCAAGGCAGGAGCCTTACTTTAGACGCGAAGCATCGCGTCTCTACATTTATAACCCGACATAGACTTTTGAGACTACGCCGTGCGAGAAACTATGTCCAACGAGGGGTACATTCCTACGGAATGCAATAATAATAGATTCATTTCTTTTTCTACTGAGAGATATTCCCTGCGGGAATTGACTCCATTCGCTGTTTTTTTTAATCCTGCCCATCCTATAATCCTGAAAATCCTGATTCAGACAAAAAGAAGCAAAAGAGCGAAAACAAACAATCATTAATCCCTATTTTTCATCCTTTCTCATGGCTTCCCTGCCTGTTGCTTGTTACTTGCAGTTTGTTGCCGGATTTCCTTTCGCTCCCGCTTTCCGTTGGGTTAAGATTAGTCCGAAGACAACGATGAATATTCCAATTATCTTTGAGGGGGAGAAGATTTCTCCCAATAGGAAAAAGGAGGTAATGGCAGTGAAAACAGGTATTAAATTGGTAAAGACAGTACAACGGGATATTCCGTATTTGCTGACGCTTATCGAATAAAAGATAAATGCCAGCGAAGAGGAGAATATGGATAAGACGAAAATACATATCCACATTTCCCATTG
>JAISDH010000121.1 GCA_031264975.1 Bacteroidales bacterium | reverse complement strand
TTTACTGCCTTGTATAACAAGAAATTTAAAGACCGATTATACATGGCGTCTCCCCATACGCTGCCGGTATCAAAAAAATAGATAACCTTATTTGAATATACTCTATAGTTTAGAGACTTGACTTTATTATTCACCTTTGCCCCTACAATGGGATATGGTAATTGTATATCCAAATCCTTAGCAATTTCCGATAGTCTGATACCATGGGGATATTGCTTTTTCAAATTAGCTTTATTGACGCAAACGATTTCCATACGTTTATTTAAATTATATTAACTTCGATTTCCAATTGCACTTGAAATAAATTGTATACATCATTTTGAATGTATGTTGCCAAGTCCAAAATATCCTTTCCCGTTGCATTTCCATAGTTGACCAAAACCAAAGGTTGCGCCGGATGTACGCCCGCATCTCGAAATTTCTTACCTTTCCAGCCCGAAAATTCAATGAGTTGAGCAGCGGACATTTTACATTCGTCAACTCCTATGGAATATGCCTTCAAGTTCGGATATTTTTTCTTCAACTCCGTAAAATGAGAAACAGGTATTATCGGATTTTTAAAAAAACTGCCGGCATTGCCTGATACTCTCCAATCCGGTAATTTGATTGACCTGATATAAGAAACAGCATTGTACACATCTTGTGCCTTAACACTGTCTATCATGGATAATCTGTTTTTTATTTCATCGTATGTAATATCGGGAGTTCCGTCAATTGTTAGCATAAATTCGACATCCGTAATGATATACTGCCCTTTACAAGCCTGTTTGAAGATACTTGTGCGATACCCGAATTGACAATCTTTATTCTCAAATGTACATAGAGACCTATTAGAAACAGAGATAGCATATACCTTTGTAATAAAATTGCGGACTTCCTGACCGTATGCTCCTATATTTTGAATGGGACTACTCCCTACTTTCCCCGGAATGAGCGCCAGATTTTCCAATCCACAATAATTATGTACAAGACAATAACGCACAAATTCATCCCAATCTTCCCCAGCTTTTGCCTTAACAAATATTTTTTCTTCCGTTTGGGAAACAATTTCAATCCCTTTTGTTTCCATCTTCAAGATAACCCCGTCATAATCTTTGGTAAACAAAACATTACTCCCATCTCCCAAAACATAAAACGAAGATTCTTTTTCCGGAGAAGATAAAAACTTTATAATATCATCATCGTGATATATATAAATAATATCGGTAGCAGAAACATCTACTCCAAAAGTGTTTAGCGATTTTAAGGATTTCTTATCCCTCATGTACCGGTTTTCTCAGATAAACAGCTCCGGCAATCTGGTCGCAAGCAGCTCCTGTTACTGTTTTTAAACAATTAATTTGATTATTAAGGCGCAAACATCCGAGAAAAGCAAAGATTAAAGATTCTTTGTATCTTACCAACGAATCGTTTGGTATCGTAATCTGGATATGAGGGATGTGATAGGAGATTCGTTCTATCAAAAAATTATTCCTGGCGCCTCCTCCTGTAATGAGCATTTCTCCGCCCGGTTTATTGTGCATTATACGACCTATCTGGTAAGCGATATGTTCTACAAGGGTAGCCAAAATATCCTTATTCGGGTATTTATTATATTGAAGAACTACAGGTAAAAATATCGAATCAAACCATTCTCTCCCCAATGACTTGGGTGAGTTTTTCTCATAAAACGATATGGAATTTAGTTCTTTAAGCAGTTTCAGTCGAATATTTCCTTTCTTTGCCAATAATCCGTCTTCATCATAAGGCATTCCTTTTTGTCTTGCAAAATAATCCAATGCCATATTTGCAGGGGAAACGTCACATGCTTTTTGAACTCTATTTTCGTTGTATGAAATATTTGCGATTCCTCCGATATTCAAGCAATACTGATATTGAGGAAACAGTAATTTATCTCCAATGGGAACCAAAGGAGCGCCTTCCCCTTTTAACGCAACATCCATTGACCTGAAGTCGCATATAACATTTAATCCTGATGTTGCCGCCAACGCGGCTCCGTCTCCGATTTGAGAGGTTATTCCTTTATTGGGCTGGTGAAAAATGGTATGCCCATGCGACGAAATATAATCTGCTTCTGCCTTATACCTTTTCATGAATTTTTTCACACGAATCCCCATATAATGTCCAAACTTAATATGCGTTTTTACATACGTTAACGCATCCTGCGACGCCAATGTTTCTAACCGTATTTGCCATTCCGGTGGATATGGATATGTATTTGCTGCCAGAATGGTATAATTCCATTTCCCTGAACGAAATTCAAATCTGCACCATGCTATATCCAATCCATCCAAAGATGTACCTGACATTAGTCCTATTATATCTATCGAATTTTTTTTAATCAACATATACTAAATAATATTCAAGAATTGCTCCATTTTCATTGCTCGGGATCCTTTAATTAATAAAATTGCATCACTGGGTAGCGTCTTTTTTAGCAACACGCCCAATTGCTCATAATCGTTATAGAGCCAAGACGTTTCTGCATTTGTTTTCGCAAATTCATCGCCCAGTAAATAAACATTTTTAAATGCATATTTCCGAATCAAATCAACAATGTATTGATGTTCCGCCACACTATTTTCTCCCAATTCAAACATGTCTCCCAGCAACAAGACTTTGGAAGAAGCCGGTATCTTTGCAAAGTTGCATATTGCGGATTCCATACTTGACGGATTCGCATTGTAGGCGTCAATAATTATTGTCTTATTCTCTTTCTTCACCAATTGAGACCTGTTATTGGTAGGAATATATGTTTCCAATGCAGTTTTTATTTGTTCTATCGGAACAGAAAAATATACCCCAACAGCTATTGCAACCATTACATTATAAAAGTTATAGTCTCCTGTCAATTGTGTGCATATATTCAGAGCGTAATCAGGTAAACCAAGTTTTAGAAATAAATTATCATCTCCACAAATGCCTTTACACTCGCCGGATTGTCCGTATGTAATTCTTCTTATACCGGATGAAAGTTCCATTAGAAGTTTATCGTCCGAATTGACGAAAAGGATTCCGTCTATTGCTTTTATAGATTGATACAAAGCCGACTTGGCTTGAATAATGGCGTCAATAGAACCAAACCCTTCCAAATGCGCTTTTCCTATATTTGTAATAATACCATAATTTGGCTCTGCAAGTTGACAAAGTTCTTTTATTTCGTCAATGTGGCTGGCTCCCATTTCCACAATGGCGATTTGAGCGTCTTTTGCTTTAATATTTAATAATGTCAAAGGTACTCCTATATGGTTATTCAAATTACCCTGCGTAGCATATACTTTATATTTGGAAGAAAGTACATGGTTAATCAACTCTTTGGTTGTTGTTTTCCCATTGGTACCGGTAATTCCAATAACAGGAATATTCAATTGGCTACGATGAAAATGCGCCAATTGCTGCAATGTGGACAATGTATCGTCTACTAATATACATCGTTCATCTATTTTATATTCGGGTTCATCTACTATTACAAAAGAGGCTCCTTTTTCCAAAGCCTCATACGCAAAGGTATTTCCGTTGAAATTTTGTCCCTTTAGTCCAAAAAACATATCTCCCTCCATGATGGTTTTCGTATTCGTATTTACTCCATTGGATTGTAAAAAAAGGGGGTACATCTCATTAACAGAAATCATTGCAATATTCTCTTATCTTAAAAAACCCTCCTAAAAACAGAGGGTATTTTTAAGATTTAAACTGTATTTAATACATTATCTATTGTTTCCATTGGTAGAACCTAACCGCGTCATGGCACAACGGAATCCAATGTAAGCAGTTGATTCTTCCTGGTCTAAAAATCTTCTATTTCCAGGACTTGCCCAATATTGTAAATCTTTCCATGAACCTCCTTTATATACGCGAGCATTATCGGCAACCATAGAATATGTACTTGGATAAGGCGCTTTATCGTACATCGAAACCGTTGATTCCGGACTATTAGGGTCTCTCCACCTTTCACCGTCCAATTGTGACGACCAATCTCCGTCCAAGTAATTAATATTATTTGCAGAACGATAATTTCTCCGTCTGTCATTCTTGAAATCAGATACAGGCACCGTAGGTACAACTCCCATTTCGTCTCTTTCCGCCACTGTTCCGTCGTCCAATACTTGAACCGTTTCATAATAATTTCCTCTATAAGGGTTCAAATCATTAACATCATCAGCGCTTAAAGGACGATATATATCCATTACCCATTCAGATACATTACCTCCCATATTATATAAGCCATAGTCATTAGGCCATAAAGAAGTAACAGGACCTGTATATTCGTATGGGTCATTTAAAGCAGACGCAACACCCATATAATCACCACGTCCTCTGCGAACATTCATGACAAATTGTCCCATATATTTTTTATCATCCGTACGTGTAACCTGTCCGTTCCAAGAATATGTTCTGCGTTCTAATATACGTTCTTCTAATGTGTTTCCAATTAACCCAAAAGCGGCATATTCCCATTCTGCTTCAGTGGGAAGTCTGTACTTGGGCAACAATATACCGTCTTCCATACGTGCATTACGTTCTTCTCCGGTAGCAATAAATTGTAACCTCCTGTCCCTGTTTTGTTCATAATCAGGATATAGTAAATACGCTTCCGTATTAAAATATCCCTCTGCCGAAGGTTCATTTGTAACATTAATAAGCCCTTGCTTAATCAATATATCTTCATTTACGCGGTCGGTACGCCATGCACAATATTTTACGGCTTGTACCCAACTGACGCCCACAACAGGATAATCATTATAGGCAGGGTATCTGAAGTAATAGTCTACAAAAGGTTCATTATAGGAAAGTTTATGCCTCCAAACTGTAGTATCGGGAAGAGCGGCATTGTATACCGAACCTAAATCGGCAGGGAAAAAAACAAGTCCTAACCAATGCAGATAGTCTCGATAATATTGATTTGTTATTTCTGTTTCATCCATATAAAAAGAAGAAACTGTTACAATTCTGGGATAGTTGTCCCAAGTGTGCATCACATCTTCCTCCATGCGTCCCATTGTAAACTGTCCGCCTTCGATAAAAACCAATCCGGGACCTGTGATTTGTCCCTGGAATGGAGGGAGTTCAAAACCGCCATTCTTGGGATTGTTGTATTCCCAACCAGTTGCATTTGATATTTCTTTCTTACAAGAGATGAGCAATAATGTAAATACTGCCGTCCCCATAACTAATTTGAACAATCTTTTCGTATCCATAATTATAAATATTTTTCGTATTATCTATGTGTATTAAATTCTTATTTTCTATTCATTAAAATTTCGGGCAATTAATATGCCGTACTCTACGTGATTTAACGGGACAAGGCAAATGAAATTGTGCAGAAACTTCATGAGCGCCTCCCGTATTTGCTTTTCCTGCTTTTATAGAAGGGATTGTGAAGTCGTAGGAATATCCTATTTTCAAGAATGAATATTCAATTCCTGCCAGCAACACAAAGGCGTCCGGTCGATTCGCATATTGTTGTTTTCTTAGGAAACCTTGTCTGTACCAAGCTCCTACAATCATTGGATAGCAGGAGTAATACAATCCGATATTCAAGTAAGAATAAGATTCCCCAATGAGTGATGATAAATTTCTTTGGTATTGGAAAATCAAATTAGGAGAAATGGACATATCTCCTATATTCTTCTCTCTTCTTCTCTGTTGTTTAATGTCTAATACCGCTCCAAAATTGGCGGATATCTTCATTGGCAGACGAACTTCTTTTCCTGTACTTTCGTAAAAACTTTCCCTCGGTTGCGTAAAATGGTTTACGGCAACGCCTCCATAAAATTTATCCGAATAAAAGATGATACCCGTAGAAAAATCGACCACTCCCTTCGAATATTTCTCCAATGTTTCCTTTGTTGCGTACACAAAACCAAATTTAGGGTCAATCATATCACCAAAACGGGCTTGCGAAAAATCGACTGATTTTTGCTGATAAGTAGCTTGTAGAGCAATTCGCATGGCTACATCTCGCGTCAAGTCCGCTTTAAATGAATAAATTAAACTTATAGCATTCGTTGTAATTGTTCCTGCGCCGGCTCGGTCTCCAAGAAACAATACTCCTACCCCCCCTGAAATAGCATCAAAGTGTTGGTCATACGAAGCTGCATAAGTCGTATATTTACTGCTTAATACAGGCCACTGATGACGAAAATTTGTCACTATTCGTGGACACACAATCGACCCTGCATACGCAGGATTTAAATATAGCGGATTCGCATAAAACTGCGAAAAATGAGCATCTTGCGCCTTCATAGAAGGCGTCCCAAGTCCCAATAGCGCTACTGCTGATAAAATAAATAACCGTACTCTATTCATTCTTCTCGTTTTTCAAGCCACAAAAGTACATTTTTTTTTTATATAAATCCAACTTTCCATCGTATAAAATGAATTTTTATTCTGATACGGCTTCTATTGAAAAAAGGTTACAGTTTTTCGTACATTCTTTCTCTCTCTAAATCTTCATGTTATAAAGTAAAAGTGCAATTTGCGATTTCAAAAGAGTAAATTCGATGCAAATTTTTATTCAAATTATGGAAGGAAGAGGGGAAAAGACGAAAGAGAAAAAGGAAGATGGCAGCAAATAACAGGTATACAAGCCATGAGAAGGGGCGAACGGACAAAAGGACGAAGGAGTGAAAGGTAAGATGGCAACAAACAACAGGCAGACAAGCCATGAGAAAAAAAGCGGCAGGTGGAAGGGAGAAAAGGACAAAAGGGAGAATGGAGAAAAGAAGATGACAACAAACAACAGGCAACAAGTAACAGGCAGGCAAGTTATGAGAAGGGGCGAAAGGACTAAAGTACGAAGGGGCGAAAGGTAAGATGGAAACAAACAACAGGCAGCAAATAACAGGCAAGCAAGCTATGAGAAGGGGCGAAAGGACGAAAGGACGAAGAGGTGAAAGGTAAGATGGAAACAAACAACAGGCAACAAGTAACAGGCAGGCAATCCATGAGAAGAGGCGAAAGGACGAAAGGACGAAGGGGCAAAAGGTAAGATGACAACAAACAACAAGCAACAAACAGCAGGCAAGCAAGCCACGAGAAGGGGCAAAAGGACGAAGGGGTGAAAAGAGGACGGCAACAAGCAACAGGTAGGTAAGCCGTAAATAAAGAAGGTTGCAGTTGGAATGGACGAACGGACAAAAGGGCAAAGAAGCGCAAATATTAACCATTAATCAATAATCATTATTTACGTCTTCTAAATCTTGATTTAGACAAAAAGAAACGACAAATTACAAGGACGAAATAGCGTTGAGAACAACTATTAATCGCTTACCATTAATCATTAATCCCTCTTTTTCTTCCTTTTTATAGAGAGATATGTCGAAAAATACCTCTTAAAAAAAGTTCTTCACTGCTTCGATGAATAGAAATTCCTTTTTTGAAAGATAGAAAACATTCTTATTACCAATACAATATGACCTTTGAAAAAAAAGTTTCAAGAAATGAAACTTTGTATTGAAAAATATACTACTTTTGCATCACTCCCTTGGGGAGATGGTAAGA
>JAISDH010000096.1 GCA_031264975.1 Bacteroidales bacterium | reverse complement strand
TAAAGAGATACGATTTACAACGAAAATTGAGGCTGTTCGAACAAACTTCGTATTTCGATGTAAAAGAGAATAAACAAGTGGTACGGGATATTCCCAAAGAATTTATAAAACCGTGGGATAGTTTCACCACCGACGCCCGGAACGAATTGGAGAAAATCGTAGTTAGCTTCAAACAAAATTTACGGGTAATAAATAAAACCACCAATAAGTACCTGACTTACGAAAATGGGAAAAAGGTATTGAAACCACAAATAAAAGGCGACAGTTGGGCGATCCGGAAGCCACTGCACAAGGATACGGTATTCGCCAAAGTTTCATTACAGAAAATAAAAAAGGTGAAACTGAGCGAAGCATTGAAAAACCCGGAAAATATTGTTGATAAAAGATTTAGGAGCGAGATTCTGAGAATCGGCGCAACATACGGAAAATTTGATCCGGATAAAATCAATAAATATTTTAAAGACAGGAAATATCTTTATGAAAAAACGGATATTTCTAAAGTGGCCATTTATTACTTCGAAACGGATAACGCTGCCGTGCGGAAATCGTTGGATACTTCATTCACGGAGAAAACCATCAAGGAATCTGTAACGGATAGTGGAATACAAAAGATTCTCCTGAATCATTTGGCAATGAAAAATAATAAACCGGAACAGGCTTTCTCGCCGGAAGGTATCGAGGATATGAATCGGAATATTACTACATTAAATAATGGTAAACCTCACCAGCCAATTTTTAAGGTGCGCATTTATGAGCCGATCGGAAATAAATTTCAGGTAGGATATACAGGGAATAAGAAAACAAAATATGTTGAGGCGGCAAAAGGAACAAACCTGTTTTTTGCCATTTATGCAGATGATGCAGGCAACCGTTCGTATGAAACCATTGCGTTAAATATTGTGGCCGAACGCCTGAAACAAGGTTTAAAAGCTGTCCCGGAAAGAAATAAGAAAGAACATGAACTGCTGTTTCATTTATCACCAAACGATTTGGTATATGTCCCAACAGAAGAAGAGTTGATTGGCGGAACGAAATGCCGTATTGAGGACATTAAGGCAAGCAGAATATATAAGATGGTAAGTTGTACGGGAAGCCAGTGTTTCTTTATTCCTAATAATATAGCTTACCCGATTGTACAAACTGCTGAATTAGGAGCAAACAATAAATCAGAGAAATCCTGGGATGGAATAATGATAAAACAAGTATGTATAAAAATGTTTATTAATCGATTAGGGGAAATGATAATGTAATTCATGGTTTGTGCAAGATATAAAAATTACATAATAATTTGTTTGCATTGAAAATATTACTATGTTTGCAGCAGAATTATTTTTCCTGTTTCATAATATGATAGGGGGTATAACCTCCATTATGAGATGAGAAAGACATTTCTTTCATTACACAAATTATACAGAAATGGAAAGTTGTAACACTCGTTTTACTTTGTGTAAGATATGTTGTAATTTCTTTCTTATTCAGCAGAGAAATTACAATACGGATTATTCCTTAGGTGAAAACCTCTTTAAAGCGGGGCAAATAGCCTCGCTTTTGTACAGGATTATAATACTAACAGAAATATACCATGATAAAAAAAACGATCTATTTCGGCAATCCGACATATCTAAGTATGAGGAACAGCCAATTGGTGGTGAAACTACCCGAAGGTGAGAAAAACGATACCTTGCCTGAAAAATTCAAAAAGGATAGCGAGGTGACTTTTCCTATCGAGGATTTGGGAGTCATTGTTCTCGACCATAAACAAATCACCCTGACACATGGACTGATAGAAGCGTTATTGGAAAATAATACCGCTCTTATCACCTGTAATAGTAACCGCATGCCGGTTGGCCTGATGCTTCCCCTATGTGGGAATAAAACGCAAACGGAAAAATTCAGCGCACAGATTCAAGCTACCGATCCTTTAAAAAAGAATCTCTGGCAACAAACCATCAAGGCTAAAATAAAGAATCAAGCCGATGTTTTGCGCAAATTCCGTTCATGCAATATTCGTAATATGGAGTACTGGGCAAGTGATGTGAAAAGCGGTGATCCCGATAATTACGAAGCCCGTGCCG
Source organism: Bacteroidales bacterium (assembly GCA_031264975.1). Lineage (GTDB taxonomy): Bacteria > Bacteroidota > Bacteroidia > Bacteroidales > WCHB1-69 > JAIROC01. Next base: position 950 of record JAISDH010000096.1, on the reverse strand, counting down.
CTGCTTATTACTGGAAAGAAGCTTTTCCGCAAATCGGGAATTTTGTAAGAGGCAGGGAAGAGCTTCCTCCTAATAACTTATTGAACTATGGATATGCTATTCTCAGGGCCATTGTGGCGCGTTCACTTGTTTCAAGTGGTTTGTTGCCCACTTTAGGCATACACCATCACAATCGCTACAACCCTTATTGCCTGGCTGATGATATTATGGAACCCTATCGCCCTTTCGTTGATGCTATTGTATTTTCCATTGTAGATAAAGGAGAAAATTTCGAAGAATTATCGCAGCCCATAAAAACACAGCTATTACAAATACCAACTATTGATGTAATGCTTAATGGCAGGAAAAGTCCCTTGATGGTTGCAGTCAGCCAGACAACCTCTTCGTTGGCACAATGCTTTGAAAGTAAATTACGAAAAATAAAATATCCTGAATTTGTAATCTGACATTATGTTATGCAACAAGACAGGTTAAATCAATATCGAATTATGTGGGTTTTAGTATTATTCGATCTCCCTACGGAAACAAAAAAAGAAAAGAAAGCCTATGTTGATTTTCGTAAAAATCTGCAAAAGGACGGATTTACGATGTTTCAGTTTTCAATTTACCTCCGCCATTGCATGAGTATGGAAAATGCAAATGTCCATATCAAGCGAGTCAAAAAGTTTCTACCCGAAAAAGGACATGTCGGAATACTGTGTATAACGGACAAACAATTCGGGATGATGGAACTATTTTATGGAAAAAGCGCGGAAACCAAGAAAACGGAAGGGCAACAATTAGAACTCTTCTAAAAATAAAAAAATCCCGACAAAATCGGGATTTTTATCTGAAATACACCATTTTTTGAAATCCTAACAAGCTGTGATAATTATTGATTTACAGAATGTTATATACACCTATACTGTATTTCAATGAACGAAGATACAAAAATTAAAGCTTGTCACAGC
>JAISDH010000050.1 GCA_031264975.1 Bacteroidales bacterium | reverse complement strand
TACGGGAAAAAGAAGACAGGCGGCACGCGTTTTTCTATTGATATGGTTTTTCTGACGGGAAATGCATAAAAATAGACCGTGTATAGTATAATAAACATGACATGAATCAAGAAAAGTTCTTTTTCGAGGTTTGCATGTGAAACATAATAATCCGGCAACGAAATAAAGGATGCAATCGTAACCGTGTGCGGACGCGAACAGACAACTATTTGATTCTTTCAAGGTGGAATTATCAACGCATGAATGACATTTTGTCATATTCCTGACAGTATAATATTTTCATGTCAAATTTGTATACTTCTGATAGGCAATATATCATGAATTGAGCTATGAATTTATGTCTGTCAAATTGCTTGTTCTTAGAATTGGCACAGAATTGGCATAATAGAAAGACATAATTTATTTATTTATTTAAAATAATCAAAATATAATATAATATATGGAAATAAAGATTAGACCATTAGCAGACAGAGTATTAGTAGAAGCTGCTCAGGCAGAACAAAAAACCGCAGGAGGAATTATTATTCCCGACACTGCAAAAGAAAAACCACAACGAGGAACTGTAATCGCCGTTGGTGCAGGTAAAAAAGACGAACCTATGACAGTTAAAGTAGGAGATAATGTATTGTACGGTAAATATGCAGGAACAGAGATAAATTATGAAGGCAAGGATTATTTGATTATGAAAGAGTCGGATATTCTCGCAATAATTTAATAAGTAGTAAAGGATTATATTTCATAAATTAATTAAAAAACAGTATCAATTATGGCAAAAGAAATTTTGTATAGCTGGGAAGCAAGAGAGAATTTGAAAAAAGGCGTTGACGCTTTGGCAAATGCAGTAAAAGTAACATTGGGACCTAAAGGACGCAATGTGATTATAGACAAGAAATTTGGAACTCCACAAATAACAAAGGACGGCGTAACAGTAGCTAAAGAAATAGAATTAAAAGAAGCTATTGAAAACATGGGAGCTCAAATGGTAAAAGAAGTGGCGTCAAAAACCAATGACCAGGCAGGAGACGGAACAACTACCGCTACTATTTTGGCTCAAATTATTTTCAATCATGGATTAAAATATGTTACAGCAGGAGCAAATCCAATGGATTTGAAACGTGGAATTGACAAAGCCGTTCATAGTGTGATTAACAATCTCAAGGAAAATTCAAAAGAAGTAGGCGAAAGCAATGAAAAAATCAAACAGGTTGCTACTATTTCTGCGAATAATGACAATTCTGTAGGTGAAATTATTGCAGAAGCAATGCAAAAAGTGAAAAAAGAAGGCGTTATCACTATTGAAGAAGCAAAAGGTACAGATACGGAAGTAAAAGTTGTTGAAGGAATGCAATTCGATAGAGGTTACATTTCCCCTTATTTTGTTACAGATACCGAAAAGATGGAAACAGTATATGAGTCTCCATTTATATTATTGTATGATAAGAAAATTTCCAATATGAAGGAATTTTTACCGGTGTTGGAAAAAATCGTTCAAACAGGAAAACCCTTATTAGTAATAGCAGAAGATATCGAAAGCGAAGCTTTGGCAACATTGGTTGTTAACCGTTTGAGAGGGTCTTTGAAGATTGTAGGAGTTAAAGCTCCCGGATTTGGCGACCGTAGAAAAGAAATGTTGGAAGATATTGCTATTCTTACCGGCGGAACAGTCATTTCAGAGGAAAAAGGTTTCAAGTTGGAAGACGCAGACCTTGTGATGTTGGGACAGGCAGAAAAAATCACTGTAGATAAAGAAAATACAACCATTGTCAGTGGAAAAGGAAAAAGAGAAGCGATTGACGCTCGTATTGCTCAACTCAAATCGCAAATAGAAAAGACAACTTCCGATTACGACCGTGAAAAACTACAGGAACGTTTGGCTAAATTGGCGGGCGGAGTTGCCGTTATTTATGTAGGGGCTGCAAGCGAAGTAGAAATGAAGGAAAAGAAAGATAGATTTGACGATGCTCTTCATGCTACTCGTGCTGCTGTTGAAGAAGGTATTATTGCCGGAGGCGGCGTTGCCTATATTCGAGCTATTGACGCTTTATGTACGTTAAAGGCAGAAAATGATGATGAGAAATTCGGTATTGAAATAGTTCGTCGTTCTTTGGAAGAACCATTGCGTCAAATTGTAGAAAATGCAGGATTGGAAGGCTCTGTTGTTGTTAATAAAGTAAAGGAAGGAAAAGGATTCTTTGGCTTTAACGCTCGTACGGAATCGTATGAAGATTTAATGGAATCGGGCGTCATTGACCCTACAAAAGTGGCTCGTATCGCTTTGGAAAATGCCGCTTCTATTGCCGGAATGTTATTGACGACAGAATGCGTATTAGCAGAAATTAAAGAAGAAACCCCAGTTGCTCCTCCTATGGGAGGCGGTATGCCGGGAGGTATGTATTAATTATTGATAATTTAAAATGTGGAAGAGGGCGTTCTATGTAACGCCCTTTTTGATAAGAAGTACAACATGAATGAAATTTCAGTTCACCGGCAAATATAATTATTGATAGCTATTATCTTGAAATGGATTTATATAAACGAATATTAAAACATGGACAAACAAAAAACAGTTACTATTGCCCGTAAAGTCGAATCTATCGCTCTGGGGTATATCGGAGTATTTTTCTTTAGTTTAGGAACGTCTTATTTTCAGGAACGTTTCCTTTATCGAGTACCTCGCATTTTGATTCCCGTTTTCGATATGCTTGGAAATGTCGGTTTGGCAATCGGTTTGCTTATTCTGGGAGGCGGATTTATTTACTATGGTTTCACCAAGTGGAAATCTGTTACAGAGAAAAAGAGTTTGTATTGGATTCTTGCTGTCGCAGGACTTATAGCAGGCGTTGCTTTGGCAAATATCAATTTCAATCCCAACAAATCTACCGACATTCAAGAAAAAATGGATAAAAAACGGGAATCTCAAATGGATGAACTTCGCAATTTAGACGGATTGAGTTTCAGCAATGCCGAAGTAGATGAACATATTGCCAAATATAACACGCTTTACAAACGCTATGAAGTAAGCATAAAAAACCAGGATGAGACAGCCATAGCCGAATGTGAAAAAGAACTTGTAGAATGGATGACAAAAACAGCCGACATTATGCAAGGCTTGAGTAACGAAGAAAAGGTAGAACTTGCCCGCTATCAGGCGAAATTGTCTATTCAATGGAACGATTTAAAATGATTATAATACCATTGACAAAAGAAACAAACAAATTGGCAGCATCCGGACATGAAAGCGTGCAAGATACAAGGAAGAAATTAACGGTTAATAGATGAGTAGGCGACAACGCAAGCCTGAAGGATTTGAATAAATAACACAGCACAACGCGCAATATTGTCAACTTAGGGAACGCCGGAAGGCGTCAAATGTGAGTAACCCCGAGCAAGCGGAGCGCAGCTCGGGGTAGAAATACGTTCTCTTTATTGGAACTGCGAAATAGTTCAACTCCATTCGGAGTTGAGTAGGAGAAAGATACGCTCTGTCCCCGAGCTGCGCCTTCGGCTTGCACGGGTTGCTCATATTTGACGCCTTCCGGCGTCTGAAATACAACTACGCTAATGGTTTTGTTTCTTTGTGTCTTTTTCTCTTTAAGTTGACAACATTGCATAACGCGCTATGGATGCGTAAACACATAAATAGCAAACCCCAATCGGGGCGTAATCAGCAAAAAGCCCAAGGAAAAAGTCTGAACTATAATTCTAATGATTGAATATGATTAACGATGAAAAGTAACAGTCCGAAACCATTAATCGCTAACCACTATTTACGTTCAGGTTAGCGCTTTGACAAACGATTCAGGAAGACATACGTTGCTCAACGTCGATGCTTTTTTGAAAAGGGGAGCTATTTCTTCGTCGCTGAATCCTGCAATGCCACATCCTATACGGGTAACATAGAAGAATTTTTCAGGATGTTCTTTGGCAAAGTCAATAAACTCATCTATATACGGAGCTATGGTTTC
>JAISDH010000423.1 GCA_031264975.1 Bacteroidales bacterium | reverse complement strand
TTTTGTAGGGTTCTTTTAGATAGACAAAGGTACCTGTGCCTCCATTTTCACAATCGCAATTCTTCCGCTTTACGCAAGACATACAAACCCACGCGATACTTATTATAATGAATACTGTTTTTACGTTCATAATTCTTTTTGTATTATATTGTGTTTCTTTTTTTCTTTACCGGATAAGGACGTTCATTTATATCCGCAACATCCATCTTTATTTTTTTGTTCTGCAAAGATATGAATAATCTTTTGATTATGTCAAACAAAAAAATATTTCTTTGCATCTGATATTTTTTATCTGCTATTTCCTTTATCTCAGCGCTCCAATGTATCATTATTTCCTTCTCTTACCGAACATATTCAGGAAAACACATAAGTTAGTCTACTATAAAATAAAGTTATCAAAGTCAAGAGATTTTTTTCTCTTGCGTGTATGGAAAATATTTATTTCTTCGGTTTAGATGTGATAAGTTATTTTTTTGTACATTTGCAAATCAAAATAATAAAAGTATAATCACCATGAAACAGCATATTATTATCATAGTATTAGCTTGTATAAGCAGTAGTTGTCGCCTTTCGGGACAGGAAGATATGAACACTTTCAAATATAAGGTAGGAGAATCCACGGTATATTTACTGTCGGAAGGACAAAACAAGGGTAATAAATCCGTTTTGTTAAACGCTACTCCCGAAATGATACAAAAAACAATACCTGATGGCGTTTTTCCCAATGCGACAAATGCGTTTTTGGTACAAACTCCTACCGAAAATATCTTGATTGACGCAGGTTTTGGGCATAAAATAGATGCGGAATTTGAAACAATAGGTATTACAGCCGCTGATATTCATAAAGTTTTCCTCACCCACATGCACGGAGACCATATCGGGGGACTTCTCATTAATGATAAACCTCGTTTTGAAAAGGCAATGCTCTACATTCCTCAACCGGAATATGACTATTGGATGAGCGACGAAGCAATGAACAGTCTTCCGCAAGACCGTCGTTCGGGATTTGTCATGGCAAGAAAAGTAATTGAAACTTACAGGCAAAACCTGTCATTGTTTACACCGGGTACATTCGATAACTTCGGAAAACCACTAACAACAGAAATCCATACCATCGGCGCTTATGGACATACGCCGGGACATACCATGTATTTGGTTGAATCGGGCGGGCAGAAGCTGTTGATTTGGGGAGACCTTACCCATGCCATGGCAATACAAATGCCTTATCCGCAAGTAGCGGTTACGTATGACGTTAATCCGGAAACTGCAGTATTGTCGCGCGCGGAAACATTAAAGTATGTTACCTTACATAACATTACAATAGCCGGAATGCACGTGGCTTATCCCGGCATAGGTAAGATTGAACAGGATAGCGATTCGGGTTATCGTTTTATTCCGGCGAAGAAATAAAATATATACCTTTGCCAATTAAAATTATAATAGATGCGTATGTTTTCAGAGAATGATTTAATACAGATACGACAACACGGCATAACACAGGAGTCTGCAGAGCGGCAATGGAATATTGTCAATCAAAAGAAAATGAATGTTACCGTTGTCAAACCGGCTTTAAAACAGGATGGGCTGTTTGTTTTTAATCAACAGGAGGTTGAAGACATGATTACGGATTATCATAAACAGATAGCAAAGGAAAAAATAATAAAATTTGTCCCCGCTTCCGGCGCGGCAACACGTATGTTTAAGGATTTATTCCTTGCAAGAGACTGGCTGGCTACAAATGGGAAGGTAGATGATTTACCTGATACGGCATTGTTTTTCTTTGACAACATACGGAAGTTTGCATTCTTTGACGCACTGAAAACCCGTTTAAAAGAAGACGGTACAGACATAGATACATTGTTATCGGAGAAAAATTATCTTCCTGTTTTATCCTGTTTATTGACGGAAAAGGGATTGAATTACGGAAAACTTCCTAAAGGCTTACTGTTATTTCACCATTACACGCTATACACATGTACTCCAATGAAAGAACCTACATATACCATTTACGCGCAATACGTGCGTACTGCATTGGAAGAACATTTGGCAGAAGTTGTCGGATACGTTCGTGGGGAGGATAATACCGCTCATTTGCACTTCACCGTTTCCCCCGAACATGTAAATCTTTTCGACTTACATTGTAAAGAGGTGATTCCCCTATATGAAGAACAGTTTAGAACAAACTATCACATTGATTTTTCCACACAACACTGTTCCACCGATACCATTGCTTTTACAACAGATAATAAACCTTTTCGAGACAGGGAAGGTAATTTGGTTTTCCGTCCGGGCGGACACGGAAGTTTAATTGAAAACCTGAATCATCTTGACGCGGATATTGTTCTGATTAAAAACATTGATAATGTTACTTTAGACAGATATAAAACGGATACCATTATTTATAAAAGTTTATTGATATCTCTTTTGCTTCACGCCAGAAAGCAGATATTTGACTGTTTGAACATGTTTGATACGCGATTAGCTTCGTTGGAAGAAATACAAAAGGTAGAATCGTTTTTAGAGAATATGTTTTTTATTCATTTTGAAAAAGAATACTATGATTTACCTTTATCCGAACGGCAAATGTACTTATATCGAACGCTTGACCGTCCTGTTCGCGTTTGTGGAATGGTGAAACGGGAGAACGAACCGGGCGGCGGTCCCTTTTGGGTGAAAGATGCGGATGGAAAACTGTCTTTGCAAATAGTAGAAACGTCGGAAATGAATCTTTCAAACGCCCAACAACAGGAAATCCTGGAACGTTCAGCGTTTTTCAACCCTGTCGATTTGGTTTGCTCCATAAAAAATCATCGAGGAATCCCCTTTAATCTGCTGGATTATATTGACCATTCCCGTTATTTTATTTCCGAAAAGTCGTATGAAGGCAGAACGTTAAAGGCAATTGAAAATCCGGGTTTATGGAATGGCGCCATGTCTCGTTGGTTAACAGTATTTGTTGCCGTTCCGCTTACAACCTTCACACCAGTGAAAACAATAAATGATTTACTGCAAAAAGGACATACGGATACAGAAAGGTACTAATTTTGGTATAGTATCGTTATTACACAGTTAATTTTATTATAGAGAAAATGCTTTCATTCAAACTCATAAAACTAGAAGACAGAACGGTCTTACATCCTGTTGTATCGCAAATACCTTATCAGCTATGTAATTTTACCTTTACCAATATGATTATTTGGGGTAATCTTTATTCTCCTGCCTACAGTATGATAGACGGGATGTTGGTTATTGTTTCCCAGCCAAAAGAGAAGATATATTTTAATTTTCCATTGGGAACCGGAAATATCAAATCCGTCATAGATAAACTAATACAATACACAAGAGAAAAAGAAATTCCTTTTAAACTGACAAATATCACCGATGAGATGAAAATATTATTAGAGGAATATTATCCCGATAAATTCATATTTTCACTTTCACACGATTACTCGGATTATCTCTATAACACACAAAACCTGATTTTCTTGCAGGGAAGGAAGTATCAATCCAAACGCAACCATATCAATAAATTTAAGAACACATACAACTATCAATATCATCCCATGCGAGAAGAAGATATTCCGGAATGTCTTCAAATGCACCGACAATGGTCAATATTACATTGTCAAAAAGAAAACACAAACCTTGAAAGCGAATCCTGCGCCACCCGAAAAGCCCTGCAACTGTTCAATCAATTGGAACTAAAAGGAGGCGTTCTCCGCGTAGACGGAAAAGTAATTGCTTTTACATTAGGACAAGCCATTAATCCCACAACATTTGACATTTGTATCGAAAAGGCATTATCCGATTACGAAGGCGCCTATACGATGATTAACCAGCAATTTCTAAAACACCAACTATCCGACTATACTTACGTCAACAGAGAAGAAGACCTCGGCGAAGAAGGTCTCCGAAAAGCCAAACTATCCTATCACCCGCTTAAACTCGTTTCAAAATACAATGCGACATTAATATGATGCTCGGCACAGCGTCTTCGCCACGAAAGACGAAACAATATGTGATTGCTCTTCGATGCAGTAACGAGGAAAATTAATTCCCTAACGGAAATTAATTCCACTTGCTATTTTTTTAATCCTGTTCATCCTTTCATCCGGTAAATCCTGATTCAGACAAATTCCTCTTTCGCTGATTGATTACGTCCCGATTGGGGCTTTATTTTTTATTTACTTTCTATCCACAGTGCGTTGCACTGTGCTATTGATTTAAACCTTTCAGGCTTATGCTTTCACCCTTTCGTCCTTTCGTCCTTTCGCCCTTTCACCCCTTCGTCCTTTCACCCCTTGTTCCTTTCGCCCCTTCGTGCTTTCGCCCTTTCGCCCTTTCTTTCTTATTCTGTATATCTTCTTTTGTTCGTTTCCAGCGGCGGTGAGTCCAGAGCCAGTATTGGGGGGTTGCTTGTATCATCTTTTCCAAATGACGGACGTGCAGTTCAGAAATTTCTCCGGGTTTCGTCTCTTTGGAATTTTCACAGAGTAGAACATATTCCATACAATAATAACCTCTGGCGGTTTTTTGTACATCTCCAAAAATAATTACCATATCCAATGCCTTTCCTATACGTTCCGCGCCTTCAAAAACAGGCGTATC
>JAISDH010000366.1 GCA_031264975.1 Bacteroidales bacterium | reverse complement strand
ACTTTCACCTCTTTTACACGATTAACCATTAATCGCTAATAATCGCCAATCATTATTTTCGTCCATTATTATACTTTGGTTTGAAATAAAGGAAGAAATATTGCGTTTATATGCGGAATGAATATTTCTGATTTTTTCTTTGTTGTAATAAAAAGGAGACTATAAGTTTTGAATATATAATAGAGTTGCATAATTTTATGGAATTACTAAATGTAGGGATAGACTGGATTCTGTTGAAAAATTATTACTCGAAGGAGATAATATATCTTAAATAAAACATTAGTGTATAATTAAATAAAACATCTATTGATGAAAAAACATATTAAAATAATTGTTGTTGTTCTTATCCTGTTATTAGTTGCCGGAATGGCTTTATTTCCTTTTATAAAGAACAAATATCTACCGAATAAAGAGATGACCGAGAATAAACCTGCTGTTCAAAATACTCGTAATGCGCCTCTTAATATAAACGTAGACGTATTAAAGTATGAAAATATGAATGATATTTTCAAGACTAAAGGAATACTGATACCCGATGAAGAAGTAGACCTTTCTTTCGAGACCTCAGGTAAAGTTACCCATATTTATTTTAAGGAAGGAAGCAAAGTGAAAAAAGGAGAATTACTTGCAAAGGTAAATGATAACCATTTACAGGCGGAACTGAGGAAACTGAAAGCTCAATTGCCGTTGGCGGAAGAGCGGGTTTTTCGTCAGAAATCACTTCTGGAAAGAGACGCTGTAAGTCAGGAGGCTTACGAATCGGTATCTACGGAATTGGATAAGTTAAAAGCAGATATTGACTTGGTCGAAGCCCGTATCGAACAAACGGAACTCCGCGCGCCTTTTGACGGGATTATTGGTTTAAGGTTTGTCAGTGAAGGGACTTATGCTTCTCCTTCGGTGCTTATTGCCAGACTGACAAAGATTACTCCCTTGAAAATTGAATTTTCCGTCAACGAAAGACAGGCTAACGAAATTAAAGAAGGAACAGTGTTGAACTTTACCGTTGAAAATGATTTGAGTACCTATCAGGCAAACGTCTATGCCGTAGAATCTTCATTGGATGAAAAAACGCTGTCGCTGAAAGCTCGCGCGCTTTATTCCAATACATCAGGAAAACTGAAACCCGGTCATTCCGTAAATATCGAAATAAATCTGAGAGAAATAAAAAATACATTGGTCATCCCAAGTCTTTCTATTATCGCCGAAATGGGGCGGGACATTGTCTATCTGTATAAAGGAGGCAAAGCAGAACAGGTTGTTGTTACAAAAGGGATGCGAACCGCTTCTTCCATACAAATACTTCATGGTTTGAACGAAGGAGATACTTTGATAACAAGCGGCGTTATGCAGCTACGAAATGGAATGGATGTTGTAATTAATTAAATAAGAATCATCGCTCATGAATATATCCGAACTAAGTATTAACCGACCCGTACTATCCACTGTATTTGTTTTAATCATCTTTTTGTTGGGTTTTATCGGATATTCCTACCTGGGTGTACGGGAATATCCCAATATTGATAATCCAATTATTACCGTAACGGTAACTTATCCGGGAGCCAACGCCGAAGTGATAGAAAAACAAATCACCGAACCTTTGGAACAAAATATAAACGGTATACCGGGAATAAGGTCGCTATCCAGCAACAGTAGTCAGGGGTTTTGCCGAATTACTATTGAATTTGAACTGAACATAGACCTTGAAACAGCAGCAAACGACGTTCGTGATAAAGTTTCACGGGCGCAAAGATACCTTCCCCGCGACGCCGACCCGCCAACGGTATCAAAAGCAGACGCCGACGCTACCCCAATTATCCAAATTAACGTACAAAGTGAAAAACGTTCTTTGCTCGAACTCACTGAAATTGCAGAATTGACCATTAAAGAACGTTTGCAGACCATTTCAAATGTGAGCGCCGTCGAAATATGGGGCGAAAACAAATATGCCATGCGTTTATGGCTTGACCCCGTGAAAATGGCAGCTTACAGTATAACTCCTATCGACGTAAAAAATGCAATCGACCAGGAGAATATTGAACTTCCCTCCGGCAGTATAGAAGGAGATAATATGGAATTATCCATTCGTACCCTGGGACTGATGCAAACGCCCGAAGAATTTAATAATTTAGTCATTAAGGAAGACAATTTTAATATTGTTCGTTTTGGAGACATCGGATATGCCGAATTGGACGCCGAAGACAGAAGAAATATCCTTAGAAGAAACGGAATCCCGATGGTTAGCACTGTAATCATTCCGCAACCGGGCTCCAATCAGGTAGATATATCCGACGAAGTACAGGTAAGATTAGCCCAAATGGCAAAAGACTTACCGGAAGATATACGTTTGGATATTGCATTTGACAATACAAAATTTATACGAGCCTCTATCAGCGAAGTGCAGGAAACGATATATATTGCATTTGTGCTGGTTGTAATCATTATCTTTTTATTTTTGAGAAACTGGCGAGTAACGTTAATTCCCTGTATCGTCATTCCGGTATCTTTGGTTGGAGCATTTTTTGTGATGTATGTTGCGGGTTTTTCCATCAATGTATTGTCCATGCTTGCCGTTGTTTTGGCGGTTGGACTTGTTGTAGACGACGCCATTGTTGTTACCGAAAACATCTATGTAAAAATCGAACACGGCATGTCGCCTCGCGAAGCAGGTATTGAAGGCTCGAAGGAAATATTTTTTGCCGTTATTTCAACCACGATTACGCTTGTGGCGGTGTTTTTCCCCATTGTATTTTTACAGGGAATGACAGGAAGATTGTTCCGGGAGTTCAGTATTGTTATTGCAGGGGCGGTTCTTATATCTGCCTTTGTCGCCTTGACATT
>JAISDH010000329.1 GCA_031264975.1 Bacteroidales bacterium | reverse complement strand
TTGGGGTTTTATGGAAAATTCTTTTATCTCTGTTGGTTCTGCATGAGCATTTACGGGACAAACCTGCTGACAAATATCGCAGCCGTAGATATGTTTTCCCATTTTGGATTGTATTTCTTCGGGAATATTATTTTTGTTTTCAATGGTATGATACGACAGGCATTTGTTGGCATTCAAGCAATAGGGCATTTCCAAAGCATGAACAGGGCAAGCCTTCAAACATTGTTCACACTGCAAACAGTAGTCTTGCGAATAAGGAGAATCATATTGTAAAGAGAGCGTAGTGTATATTTCGCCGATAAAAAAATAGGAACCTTTTGGCGTAATCAAAAGTGTATTTTTCCCAATTGCGCCCAAACCTGCCTTGTAGGCAAGGTGCTTTTCTAAAACAGGAGCCGTGTCCGTAAAACATCGATTACAACTTTTCGGATAATGTTGCAGGATGAAATCGGACAATTGACGAAGTTTATCTTTCATCACCACATGATAATCACATCCCAGCGCATATTGGGCAATCGTATATATAGACGGTTTCTGATAGACCGGATGATGGTAATTGAGTAAAACAACGATGATGCTCTCCGTTCCTTCCAAAAGTAATTGAGGCTGCATGCGTTTATCCAAATTTCTTTGCAGATAACTCATATCCGCATGAAACCCGTTTTGCAGCCATTGTCGAAATATATTTTCTTTTTCCACCTGTAATGATTCGGCAGGTATGATACCGCAGGCAGAGAAACCTATTTGCAAGGCTTTGGTTTTAATCTGTTGTGAAAACATATTTTCTTTTACCTGACCTCAAGAGGTTTGTATTTATCCGGTATTTTTATGGATGTAGGTCCCGGCTCATTGAGCTTTATTGATTTGAGTTTACAATCCAGCAGTATTTTTTCCGAAGGGACAACCACCTTTGCCTGCTGAAAAAACAATTGCGAACCATCAACAGGAATAAAGTTCCCGTATTTCATTCCGATGAATACGCCGGTTTGGAGTTCTGTAATATTGTTTTCAATGAGTTTGTGATTGGTATCTGTTTTTAATTCTTGCGAAATGGCGATACCCATTGCCTTATTCCTTCTGGTGGCAGCAGAGTAAACAGCCGTATCCTGTTGCAGCATCATTAAAAAGGTATTAGGCTCAAATCCGGGAATATCTTCTCCCGCAAAGATTGCCTGTAGCAAATAGAAATTCACCTTAATACCAAGTAAACGATTGACCAAAGAATAATCTCCGCAATAATAACTCTTATCTAAATGATTCATATATTTGACAGAATCAGGCGTTATCACCACGCGAACGCCTTCAAAACCCAACTTGCCGAGGGTAATATAGATAATACTGTCTTTACGGTTCACAAAGAATGCGGAAACATTCATCTTTTCCTTTTGTGTGGAATAATCCGAAAGAGTAAGCGCCATTCGATAGCTCAACCATTCATAGTTTAGCGTCTTTATCTGCACTGTTGTAGGCTTTGCTTTGGCGGTAGATTCTTTTTTTACTCCTTCGGTTGGCGTTATTTTTTGTCTTGTTTTACATCCTGTTATGCTCAACGTCAAGAGCAATATTATTATCAGGCAATTATTTTTTCTTTTTCTGTTGTTCTTCATAATATGAATTTATACGTTCAACGTCTTCAACACCCGGAATAAGTAGAAGACGTTCTATTAATTTATTAAGGTGTTCTACATTTTGGATATACAGCATAATAGTACCTTCAAACAGTCCTTCGCTTGTTTCGACCTGAACCGACCGGCAATTGACTTCAAAGTCTTTATAAATAATGCCTGTAATATTACTAACCAATCCTTTATTGTCAAATCCTCTGATAGAAATACCGGCAAGAAATTCGGCATTTTTTTCGTCGATTCGCCATTTTGCTTTCACGATTCTGTCTCCATAACGGGCGGAGAGTTGTATGGCTTCCGAACAATTCACCCGATGTACTACTATTTCATTATCAGACAAACTGAATGCAATAACCGCATCGCCCGCAACCGGATTACAGCAGGTGGCAATCGTTTGTTTTATTTCGTGCATGCTTTCGCCCAGCAATACCGTTTTAGGGTTATGGTTCAATTTACGATGAATGGCGCTGTTTATAGAAAACAGATTTAGAAGACCTTTAAACCATTTTACTGCAGGTCTGAGTGGACTGAATATTCTGTAAGCCAACCCTACCGGAGAGAAACATTTTTTTACAATTGCTTCTGTAACTTTGCCGTTATAGATAGCCAGATATAAATCTTCTTTTTTACCGATTTGGGTAAACACCATTAGTTTATCTCTGTTTATTTTGATAGGTTCGACATTATATTTCTTGAGATATTCTTTTAGTTTTGTTTTTCCTTGGGTTATTTTCATTTGTCTTTGTCGTTCTATGGCATGGGTAATATTATCTTTTGCCTTTGAAGTATGCGCAAATTTTAACCATTCCGGATGAACTTTCTGTTTTTGGGAAGTAATCACTTCTATTTGGTCTCCTGTTTTCAAAACATGGGAAGGCGGAACTAATTTATTATTTACTTTAGCTCCAATGCAATAATTACCCAACTTTTCATCTATTTCGTAGGCAAAATCAATAACGGTAGAATGTTCCGGCAGGGTATGTTCATCTCCTTTCGGCGTGAACAGGTATATTTCTTTGGAATAAAGATTCATTTTTATCGTGGCAATCATTTCCCCTTGATATGATTCATTCCCCTGCAAAATTTCTTTTACGCTGGACAACCATGCTTCAATTCCTTGTTCAGAATTTTGCGTATCGTTTTGGAGACGTCCATGTCTAAGGTCGTCGTCGGATATACTATCCCCTTGTTTATAGACCCAATGAGCCGCGAAACCATTTTCAGCAAGAGCATCCATTTGTTTGGAACGTATTTGAACTTCTACCCATTTCCCTGCTTTACTCATCACAGTTGTATGCAAAGCCTGATAACCATTGGCTTTCGGCATAGATATCCAATCTCTTAGGCGGTCTGTATTGGGTTTGTATATATCGGTCACCACCGAATAAACCGACCAGCAAGCTGATTTTTGATGTTCTACGTCTACATCTATAATAATACGAATGGCAAATAAATCATAGACTTCTTCAAAAGGAATTTGCTTTTTGGTCATCTTTTGCCAAATTGAATAAATAGACTTTGTACGACTTACTATTTCAAATTTGATTCCTTTTGCGAGTAACATTTCGCTTATCGGCTGTATAAAACGAGCAATAAATAATTCTCTACTCTCTTCTGTTGCTTTTATTTTTTCCTCAATAAAATTATAGCTACCAGGGTCTTGGTATTTCATTGCCAAATCTTCCAACTCGCTCTTTATATTGTAAAACCCCAATCGATGAGCAAGCGGAGCATACAAATACAAGGTTTCGGAAGCGATTTTCTGTTGTTTTTCCAGGGGCATAAAAGCCAATGTTCGCATGTTATGTAATCTGTCCGCTAACTTTATCAATATAACGCGAGGGTCTTTACTCATATAGAGCAATATCTTCTTGAAGTTTTCAAACTGCAAAGAAGCATACGTATCGGAAACGTCTTCTATTTTTGTAAGACCGTCAATAATGGTAGATACCTCCGTACCAAACATTGTTTCAATATCATGAAGCGTATAGTCGGCGTCTTCAACGGTATCATGCAACAGGGCGCAGGTAACTGAAATTGCCCCTAAATTCATTTGTTTCAAAACAATAATAGCAACCAGCAATGGATGTATAATATAAGGTTCTCCACTACGACGGCGCATATTTTTATGAGCATTCAGGGCTAAATTAAAAGCTTTTCTAACCAAAACTTTTTGCTCACGACTCGCCCTACCTCTTAATCCTGTTTGTATTTCACTGTAATAAGCCAGTATCTGTTTAAATTCTTTGTCACGAAATTCGTTATTCATACTATTCATCTACATTATAGAGCAAAGGTATCATTTTTTTCTCAATATATAGTTTTTT
>JAISDH010000275.1 GCA_031264975.1 Bacteroidales bacterium | reverse complement strand
GATATCATCTTTCATATAACTTCAAGTCAATTTACCAACAACAAATCACTTGCAAATCTGAAACAGTTATTTTCTTTTTGCATTTATCGCGGATTAATGGGGCGACTAATCATTAATTCACAGACTTCTCCAGATATTTTCAGGGTAAACTATTTTCTCCAGAAAAAGAGCGTTAGCGGGAACGGAAATACCTGCTTTACGTCTGTCCTTTTGTTCAATAATTGTACAAAAATCTTCAACGGATATTCTACCCCTACCTGCTTCCAACAAAGTACCTACAATGGCGCGTACCATATTCCGCAGAAAACGGTCGGCGGTGATTTCAAAAATCAATAAATCCGTTTCATCGCTCATCCATAGCGCTTGTGTAATATGGCAATTGTTCGTATACGTGTGTGTGTGTACCTTTGAGAAGCTGGTAAAATCAACATAGTTCATCATCTTTTTACAGCAAATATTCATTTGTTCCACATTCGGAGAATAGAAAAGACGATGCGTAAATGGCTTTGTAAAAGGATTTTTCCTTGTTGTTACATAATACCGGTATGTTCGGCTCAGTGCATCAAAACGAGCATGCGCGTTTTCATCAACATTCAGTATGTCATAAACGACAATATCATGCGGGAGAAAACTGTTTAGGCGATAAATAAAATCAGGCTTATTCGTTTCCGTGAAAATAAATGAGGTATCAAAATGAGCATAAAAATCTTTTGCGTGTACTCCTGTATCTGTTCTTCCCGCTCCTACAATCGTAACATCTTCTTTCAATAACAAAGAAACAGCTTTGGTCAATGTCTCTTGCAGCGAAACATGTCTTGATTGTATTTGCCAGCCAAAATAGTTTTCTCCGTTGTATGCCAATTTAAAAAAATATCTCATCGTGATTCTCTATGGCTTGGAACTATTTTTCTTTTGGTTAAAATATTGGCAAACTGTAGTGATACCGCATTGTTCGCATTTGGGATTTCGGGCAAGGCAAACGTATCTTCCATGCAGTATTAACCAATGATGAGCCACCGGAATATATTCTTCCGGTATGTTTTCCATGAGTTGTTTTTCCGTTTCAAGCGGCGTTTTGGCGTTTGTAGCTAATCCTATCCGTTTTGAGACACGGAAAACATGCGTGTCTACAGCCATTGTCGGTTTATGGTAAACAACAGAAGCAATTACGTTTGCCGTCTTTCGTCCTACGCCCGGTAACTTTTGCAGTTCGTTAATATTGTCGGGGACGACGCTATTAAATTCATCAACCAAAACCGTTGCCATACCTTTTAAATGTTTTGTCTTATTATTCGGATAGGAAACACTTTTTATATAAGGGAAAATATCGTCTATCGAAGCCTCCTTTAAATCCTTCGGCGTTGGATATGCTTTCAACAGGGGAGGGGTTACCATATTGACGCGTTTATCCGTACATTGCGCCGATAAAATTACGGCAACCAGCAATTGATACGCATTTTCATAATGTAATTCACTTGCAGCGTCAGGATTGTGAACCTTAAAATAATCAATGACGAATGAGTAACGTTCCTTTTTAGTCATATTCCGTTAGTTGTTCTTTTAAATTATCGATATATATGTTATTCGGATATGTATTTGACAGCATCGGATAAATACTGTCTAATAACGCATGCTCTTCCTCCATCCGAAAAAAAGCATTATTGCCCAAAAGCTGATAAAACGCCATTAACGAAGCTAACTTATCGGGATGAGAAAGGATAAAGTTTGTCAAATATGCTTTATGGGCTTTGAAATTGACGGTATATATACTGTCAAGAACCATTCTTACACTGTCAAAGTTATCCCTGTAAGTAGATTGGATAAACTCGCTGGACAAACGTTTTGTTTGCTCATAAAGAGATTCAAGTTTACGCTGGTTTTCCATTAATAACTTTGTTTCCTCATTTCCCCGTATATCGCAAGTTTGCTTCATATTATTTGCATCTGCCGATAAAACAAGTTTATCGCCCGGACTTGCAATAAAAGCAATGAACAAAGTATCTGAAAATTGCAATAAATATATTCCGGTCTGATTTGATTTTATCCTGTGAGAAAATTTTCCGTTTAATACCAATACCGTATCGATAGGAACAACTTCTTCGGGAAGGATTTTCATCAAAAGGAAATACGTTTTATCGTAGTTTTCAATGCTACCTGAAATTACGCTCCTGTTTTGATTACAAGAGGAACATAAAAATAATATACTTGATATTGTAATCAATAAATTCCGATTAATGCTAAAAAGCCTTGTCTGTTTCATGGCTGCAAAAGTATATAAATTATCTATACCTAAAGTTAAAAATTTGCATCGTCAACAATACCTGACAGGAATTTAGTACCTTTGCACACAAAATGAATATTTCGGAGTAAAATAAATTCAGCATCAAGAACTATGATATCAAATCAAAGAAATCCTAAAAACAAAACATACAAAACAGGGATTGCATTGAGTGGAGGGGGAATAAAAGGATTATGTCACGCTGGAGCTTTAAAAGCGCTGGACGAGTACGGAATAAAACCGGATATTATTTCAGGAGTAAGCGCCGGAGCTATTATTGGCGCTCTGTATGCAGACGGATATACTCCGGATGAAATAGGTGAAATTTTTTATGATATTACATTTTCCAAGTTTGCGAAAATACAATTTCCGGTTGACGGTCTTTTCCAGATAGACCTGTTTAAGGAGTTTCTACAAGAGAAGATAAAGGCAAGAACATTTGAAGAACTATCTATTCCTCTCAGGATTGTAGCCACCGACCTTGACCGTGGAAGGACGAAAGTTT
The DNA here is from genome assembly GCA_031264975.1 of Bacteroidales bacterium. Taxonomy (GTDB): domain Bacteria; phylum Bacteroidota; class Bacteroidia; order Bacteroidales; family WCHB1-69; genus JAIROC01. The sequence continues at coordinate 1,216 of JAISDH010000275.1, read as the reverse complement.
TTGAAAAAGGAACTTTAATTGACCCCATTATGGCGTCAAGCAGTTTACCTATTTTGTTCAAACCTATTGTCATTAACGGCGTACATTATGTAGACGGAGGCGTTTTGAAAAACTTCCCTGTCGGAACAATATACCCCGACTGTCAACTTATTATCGGCATAAATGCAAGTCCATTTGTCGCCAAAGAATATAGTAAAAGTTTGCGTGGGATAATCGGAAGAACCTATCATTTTATGTCCAAAGCAAATATTTTGCAGGACAAAGCCCTCTGTGATATTTTAATAGAACCCGAAAATATGGCAAGCTACGAAACATTCGACATAGAAAAAAGTAGAGAAATATTTAAACTCGGCTATGAATCAACAAAAGAAATATTGTATCATTCAAATAAAGTGTAAGAAAAGGAAGTAAAGGAACAAGGTAGACGGTACACGGAAAACAGTAAATGAGTAGACAAGTGGACGATCAAAATAATTTAGAGAGATTGTACGCAACACCCTTAATGAACCATAAACTTCCCGTTCATCCTGTAATCCTGAGAATCCTGATTCAGACAATTTTGTTGCTTGCCCGTTTGTTCCTTGTACCAGTATTATTTTTTCTTTTTCAGGGCTTTGCTTATCTTCTCCGCAAGTTCAAACTCTTCTGCCTCTATCGCCTTCTGGATGAATAGCGACAACTCGTCTTCAGGATACTTTACCAGAGAATTTAGGTCAATCTCCTGCAACTGTTCGCACAGGTTAGGCGCATACGCGTCGTACCAATGCAAGCGGTTTTGGATGTGCAGTTCGAGTAACTTTTTGGCAACATATACATGGCAAGGCGCCTTGAGCGCTACCGCGAAAGCGTCGCTTGATTCCATTTCGATGAAATGTTCCTTACCTTCGGCGTCCTGAATCAGCATTTTTGCAAGATAGAGGTCATCTTTCAAATCGTAAATCAATACTTCCATTACTTTTGCCTCAAATTCCGATACAATGTTAAGGATTACGTCGTGTACTAATTGTTCGGGATGATTAGGATTAAGGATGCTCCTGAAAAACGTACGTACGGCAAGCATTTCTATCGGTATGCACATCAGCGGTTTATCCCCCCCCTGCTAAGTTGTATCACCCGCGAATTGGTGATTTCATGCGTTAGAATCTCATATCCTGTCGCCTGTAAATACCCTTCTTTGTCATGTATTTCTTCTTCCATGTGTTTTAATTTAACCGTT
>JAISDH010000268.1 GCA_031264975.1 Bacteroidales bacterium | reverse complement strand
ACCAATAAATAATATTCTTATAACAATTTAAAAATAATAGAAAGATGAACGACAGACAGAATGCTAAAATCACTATGTATCAGACATTGTATAATACAATTCTTGAGTTTGCTCCTGTTTATAAAAAGGTTCCGGCATTTGCTAAAGCAGTGGAAGCATTGCTAATAAAGATTCAGCAGCTTCGGGAAGTGGAAAAACAACAGTTAAATGCGCTTTCAAAAGGCGCTACACAGGCAAAAATAAGTGTTGAGGATATTTTGATTACCTCTTTACTTAAACTGTGCAGTTCTTTGTATGTGTATGCTTTTGAAATAAATAACCAGGAACTTGTCGCAAAAGTAAACGTCAATAAATCACAATTGTACCGAATGGAAGATAATACTTTGTTGGTGAAAGCGAATGAGATTCTTGCTAAAGCGACGGAAGCGGCTACAGCGTTGGAAGAGTACGGCGTAGATGCGGCGGAAATAGCCGATTTGGCTAAATGTACGGCAGATTATGAAGCGGTAATCGTTAAACCACGTACCATTATCGGCGAACATAAACTCCATACAACAAATTTAAAACAAATGTTTGTAGAAACAGATTCTCTGGTGTTTGATAAACTGGATAAACTGATAAATCTTTTCAAAGTCTCAGACCCTGATTTCTATAACAGCTACAAAAATGCAAGAAATATCATTAACTTGAGCCCAAGAAAGAAAAAACCGGAAACAGAAGAAAATCCGGAAACAAAAGAAGAGTAAAAATTTATAACGTAGGGGGAAAATAAGCGCTTATCGGTTAGTTATTAGAGGTTGTTGACTGATGATTTGTATTTTCTCCCCTTCGTTTTTTTTATCCGGCGCTTTTTATCCGGCGTTTTACGGTTTATGTTCAGTTACTTACACTTTTTTTGAACCTTGCTTCCTGTTTTTTGTTCTTTTATATAATGTATCATGATAAAATTAGAAAACGTCAATAAAACTTACTATAGCGGAGCGCCTTTGCATGTTTTGAAGGGGATTAATCTTGAAATTGCCAAGGGGGAAATGGTATCTGTTATGGGGTCGTCAGGGTCGGGGAAGTCGACGCTGTTGAATATTTTAGGTATTTTGGACGTCTATGATACCGGTAACTATTATTTGAACAACCGTTTGATAAAAAATTTAAGCGAAACCAAAGCCGCTGAATTGCGAAACAGAATGATTGGCTTTATCTTTCAATCTTTCAACCTGATTGGCTTTAAAAATGCCATGGAAAACGTAGCCCTTCCTTTGTATTATCAGGGGGTGAGCCGGAAGAAAAGAAACAGTATCGCGCTGGAATATTTGGACAAAATGGGATTGAAAGATTGGAAAAATCACATGCCTAACGAACTCTCCGGCGGACAAAAACAACGTGTAGCCATTGCAAGGGCGTTGATTGGCAAACCACAAGTCATTCTTGCCGACGAACCAACCGGCGCTTTGGACAGCAAAACGTCGGAAGAAGTGATACAAATCCTTCGAGACGTGAATAAAGAAGGCATGACCATGATTATCGTTACACACGAACAGTTTATTGCCGATACAACCGATACTATTATCCAGTTGAAAGACGGAGTGATTGGGTCAATTACAAAAATGAAATAAAATGTTTGATTTAGACAGTTGGGGGGAAGTTTTCAGTACGATTAAGAAAAACAAATTACGGACATTTCTTACCGGATTTTCTATTTCATGGGGTATTTTTATGTTTTGCATCTTGCTTTCTGCCGGTAATGGTCTTAAAAATGGCATGACTTCTAATTTTGAAAGTCGTTCTACGAATAATGTTAAAATATGGGGCAGGTATACGTCCATGTCATATAAGGGATTTCCGAGAGACAGATATATTAAGTTGGATGAGCGAGATTTGCTCTTGATTCGAGAGCAGATTCCTGAGGCGGTGAGTATTTCCGGTATCATTTCTACTTCATTAAGCGTCAGTTACAATAGTTATCATGCGGATTGTTCTTTTTCTGGGGTAACTCCTGATTATATGAACATTGATGGAGTGAAAATTAAAGACGGTCAAGGGCGATTTCTCAATGAAATGGATATGAAAAATTATCGGAAAGTGGCGGTTATCAACCCAAGGATGCAAGAGGTTTTGTTTCAAAAGGATAATCCGCTTGGAAAACAATTTATTGCCGGAGGTTTGCGCTATACGGTAATCGGCGTCTTTGAAGAAAATTCATGGGGCGATAGAGAAAGAGCGTATATCCCATTTTCTACTGCCTCTTTGTTATATAGTCATGGCTGGGGACTTGATAATATTGCATTTACAATCAGCGGATTGGAAACTAAAAAAGAAAATGAAGTATTTGAAGAAAGGTTCCGAAACAAATTATCAAATCTGCATATATTTGACCCGAAAGATACCCGTTCAATCTCTGTTTGGAATCAATTAACCAATTATTTACAGACAATCGGTATTTTCAATGGTCTGTCTTTGTTTATTTGGGTGATTGGAATAGGGACTTTAATTGCCGGAGTGATAAGCGTTAGCAATATTATGTTGATTACCGTCAGAGAAAGGACGCATGAATTTGGCATTCGCAAGGCATTAGGCGCAAAACCCTCTTCCATATTGGGAACGATATTAAAAGAATCCATATTTATAACTTCTGTTTTTGGGTATATCGGCATGTTTTTAGGCGTTGGTTTGGGAGAAATGGTAAATTCGGCATTAAATAACGCGGAATCTTCGCCATTACAATATATATTTCACAATCCGACCATTGACGTAGGAGTAGCGGTAGGCGCTATGTGTATATTAATTATATCCGGAGCGGTTGCCGGTTATTTTCCGGCATTAAAAGCTGTTAGCATATTACCTGTAAAAGCAATGAAAGAAAAATAAACCCATGAGCAGGAATATATTTGATTTAGACAGATTTCAAGAAATATGGGTAACCATTACTCGCAACAAGGTGAGGAGTCTCTTGACCGGTTTTGGCGTTTTTTGGGGAATATTTATGTTAGTCATCATGTTAGGCGCCGGTCAGGCATTGGAACGCGGCATGATGCAGAATATTGACGGCTTTGCCACCAATTCCTGTTTCTTCATGCCAAACCGTACCTCCTTGCCTTACAAAGGATTTCAAAAAGGACGCAGGTGGTTTATGCATAATCGGGACGTCGATATGCTTCGTCAATTGATTCCTGAATTAGATTGCCTTTCTCCGGTATTATTTAGGGGAAACGACCCTGATAATGTAGTGTTTGATGATAATGCGGGAACTTATAGCGTAATGGGATTGCATGCAAACTATGTTGAAATAGAGCAACAGCGAATAGAGCAGGGCAGATTTATTAATGACATAGATATTTTACAATCAAGGAAAGTGTGCGTTATAGGAACGAAAGTGTATGAAGAGTTATTTCCAACGAAAAACAATCCGATAGGGCAGTATATTCGGGTATACGGAATCTATTATCAGGTAATAGGAGTAGCGTCGGGCGTTTCGGATATACAGCTATTCGGTTCATCGGAAGAATCTGTAACTATTCCTTTTACGTCTCTGCAAAAACTAAATCATCAAGGCGATATTATACACATGCTTGCCGCAACGCCCAAGCCGGGCTATTCAATAGTAAGTCTGGAAGCAAGAATAAAGGAAGTAATACAAACCAATAATAAAATTCATCCGGAAGATATGCAGGCTATCTTTAGTTTTAATCTGGAAGAGGCGTTTAATCAGATTAACTATTTGTTTATTGGTATAGCCATATTGATTTGGATAGTTGGTTTTGGTATGTTATTTGCCGGAATCATAGGAGTGAACAACATCATGATGATTACGGTAAAAGAACGAACAAAAGAAATAGGGATTCGGCGAGCATTAGGCGCAAAACCCCGTACCATATTGGGTCAAATTATCATGGAAACGTTGGTCTTGACGTCTATTGCGGGTTTATCGGGGTTAAGTTTTGGGGTCTTGTGTTTACATTTAGCGGACGTGTATTGGCTTCAAAAAGCAGAGGATGTATTTTTGTCCAATCCGACAATTTCATTCGGAACGGCAATTTCATCTGCTATTGTTTTGTTAATATGCGGCTTGTTTGCAAGTTCTGTACCTGCTTCGCGCGCATTGCGTATCAAAGCGATAGACGCTATCAGAGAAGAATAATCATTGGAAAATAAAATTTAGAAATAAAATATATTAATTGATAATTAGAAATAAATAGTATGAAAAGAATCAGCAAAATCGGTTTAATTGTTTTGTCGGGCATGATTATATTGTTCACCTTTATATTTCTTTGGAATAAATCACGCCCTGAAATAGTGGTATATGAGATTGTTTCACCCAGCATGAAAACCGTTGAAAATAAAACCATAGCCACCGGAAAGATAGAACCGCGAGATGAAATTTTAATAAAACCTCAAATATCCGGCATTGTTACGGAAATAGTAAGAGACGAAGGTCAAATGGTAAAGGAAGGCGACGTTATTGCGTTGGTAAAGGTAGTACCTGAAATGGGACAGTTAAATTCGGCAGAATCACGCGTAAAAGTAGCAGAAATCAACCTAAAACAAATCGAAACAGAATATGCTCGCCAAACCCAATTGTATAAAAAAGGCGTTATTTCCAAAGAAGAATTTGATACGGCGGAATCAAATTACCAGAAAGCGAAAGAAGAAAACAGCAATGCGCAGGACGCTTTGGATATTATACGAAAAGGGGTATCGAAAAAGTATGCTAAATTGAGTCAAACACAGATTCGTTCAACGATTTCGGGAATGATTTTAGAGGTTCCGGTAAAAGAAGGAAATTCTGTAGTTCAAACAAATACATTCAACGACGGAACCACCATAGCCTCTGTTGCCGACATGTGCGATTTGGTATTTAAAGGCACGATTGACGAAACCGAAGTCGGAAAAATCAAAGAAGGCATGTTAATTACGCTCACAATAGGCGCCTTAAACAGCAAACAGTACGAAGCAACGCTGGAATATATATCCCCCAAAGGCATAGAACAGAACGGCGCCGTCTTATTTGAGATGAAAGCGGCGTTGATAACGAGTGATACCATATTTATCAGAGCCGGATACAGCGCCAATGCCGAAATAGTCCTTGCCCGCGCCGTAGACGTACTAACCATACCGGAAAGCGCCATAGAATTTAGCAATGATTCCGCCTTTGTCCACATCCTAAAAACCGAAAAACCCAAACAAGTCTTCATAAGAAAACAAGTAGAAATCGGCCTCTCCGACGGCATAGACATAGAAATCAAAAAAGGTCTAACCCTAAATGATAAAATCAGAGGAAATGTGGTGAACGCAAAAGGAGCGAAAAAGTGATGAAAGGCAACAAGCAGCAGGCAACAAGCAACAAGCAGCAAGGGCGAAAGGATAAAGGGCGAAGGGGCGAAAGGGCGAAAAGGATAGGGTAGAAGGAACAAGGTACGTAATCAGCCTGAAAGGTTTTTTTTACACACCCTATATTAATTTCATTCCCAACCACCTAACGCACCTCAAAAATAAATTTGTAAACAAGTCATAAACTCAGTAGCACAATTTACAGGGTCTACCTTTGATTTCGAGGGCTTCTTTTTTAGTTATTTTAGTTATTTCTTTAGAGCAATTTTTAATACCATTACAGGTATTTGTTTTATGGTAGCAGACTGCTTTACTACCGTTACAGATGTAGACATATTCTACTTTAGGTTCTGTTTGCTGATACGAAACGCTTGTCAGCATACCTCCCAATACGATTAATCCGGCTATTACTATTTTCTTCATATTGAATTATATTATTTGATTTATTTCTATGTACGACCATTCCGTTGGTTTCAACGAAATGCTTAGATTATTTACCATATTCCTGATGTCAGGAATATGGTTGTTGATATTTTTTTTACTCATTTCTATTTTACTGTTTCTTGAAGGTTATAGTTTCTCCATATATATCCAATTCCATAGTTTTCCCTTTTACAGTACCTGTCCAAATATCACTGACAAGTACAGACCAATAGTCATAACTATCTATAGAAATAGTTATATTTTTTTTATTATAGGCATACCTACCTTTGGCTATTGAAGTTATTATATTTATAGATTCGCTTCCTTGTATATGCTTTACTTTAATCTCTACATCACTGCCTATAAAAAAAATAGTAATTTCATATTTTTCAATCGGAGACGTACAGTACGAACAATGTAGACTATAATCCCCCTTCCATATCGTTCCGTCAAATTTCTTCGTTTTATCGCAAGAACTCAACACGCCCATACCGATTAACCCAACAAACAATAGAGCAACTATTGTCTTTGATTTACTATACATCCTTTTTATTGTTTTTGTTTTACTCATGGTTTCTTATTTTTATTTTGTTCTATCTTCTGCTTTTTTTTACTATCTATATCCTTTTGTTGTTGTCGATTGATTTCAATGTAGGGAGGATATCTCTCTTTATTAAGCCCCAATCGGGGCGGAATTGGTTTCCGGATTATACCGAATGGGAGTTTTATTCTGTTGGTTTGAGAAGGTAAGTTATTTTTTTAGCATGTTCAAATCCTCTCTTAACAATAACCGAATCGGTAATTCCGTCATAGTACCCCCAAAGATGTAATATCTCATAAGCGCTGTTAAAAAGATTTAATAGCTTCTTGTCAAATTTGCTTGCATGGTACCTGTAAAAATCAACATCTTTCGTTTCTTTCGGTTTTATTTCAAGCCCTCTTGAATAAAAATAACCGTCCATGGCAATTAATACGCCACTGTAAGCCGTTCCGCAAGCTGTTTTTATATACTTCGCATCCAGATAAAACTGCCCATCCATCTTTGCTTTTTTTAATGTTTCCTTTGCATTATCTATGTAACGCATTGCTTCATTAAAGTAGGCGTCTCGCAAATCCTTTTCTATCTTTTTCGTATCTGTGGTAGTTTTTTTAATTTCGGCTATTCTCACTGAAAAAATATCTGTACTTTCTACTTTCTTCCTTACTTTTACCCTTGATTTATCTTGTATCTTGGACATATTTCTTTTCTATATATTAAAAAATTTAGACTGCAAAGATACAAAAAAAATGATTAGTGATTAGTGAACGACTGTAGAGAGTATATCTCTCATTATTAATCCCCAATCGGGGCGGAATCAACAAAAGGACAAAAGCAGCAAAAGGACAAAAGCAGAACCCACTAACCGTTATTTTCAATTCTGCTCATCCTATAATCCGGTGAATCCTGATTCAGACAAAAAACGTCGCGAGGCCGCTACGCCGAACGGAATAAACCGTCTTTATTCGTCATTGCGAGGTACGAAGCAATCCAGTGTATCATGTTTTTGGATTGCTTCGTACCTCGCAATGACGAATCTTGTGAATCCTGATTCAAACAGAAAAATGGGCTACGCTGTAGAGACGCGAGGCCTCGCGTCTCATCATGCGTCTCATCATGCGTCTCATCATGGTATAGATGATACCTACAGCGCCTACAATGTTTACAATTGGGAGACGCGAAGCATCGCGTCTCTACGAAACACACGACAAAATATAAATTTACAAAAGGTAAAGGAAACAACCATTAACTATTATTCACAATCCTGCTCATCCTTTAATCCTGCGAATCCTGATTCAGACAATTTCGTAGCTTGCCTGCCTGTTGCTTGCTGCCATTTTCCTTTCGCCCTTTCTTGGCTTTGCCTGCCTGTTGCTTGTTGCTTGCAGCCTGTTGCCTGTTGCTTGCAGCCTGTTGCCTGTTGCTTGCAGCCTGTTGCTTGCAGCTTGTTGCTTGTTGCTTGTTGCTTGCAGCCTGTTGCCCCCTAATAGCTTTGAAAAGAGGAAACCCCATTAAGCAAAACAGAGAGATTATTGATTTTATGCGAATACAGGCTATCGAGTTCGGGCAATCTGCGACGGTCGGACAGGTTTTCGCCGAGGACGAATATCACCAGGTCGGATAGTTTTTCGATGATAGAGGCGTCGGCTACGATATTGAAAGGGGTAGTATCTATGATGATGTAATCGTAGACGTCTTGCAATGCGGAGATGAGGTCTTTGAGTTTGTCGCTCATTAGCAGGTCTACGGGGTGAAGCGGTATTGTTCCTACGGGAATCATGTCCAGACCGGGGAAGAATGGTTCTTTGAGTAGTATATCTTGTAGGGTAAGGTCTGTATTGTCAAGGTAATTGGCTAATCCTGTTTCGGGGGAGTGGATATAGGAACTGAGGGTTGCTTTTCTCATATTCATATCAATCAGCGCCGTTTTTTTGCGAGCCATAGCGAAACTGACCGCCAAGTTAAGAGAAACAAAACTCTTTCCCGACGGTTCGTTAAAAGAAGTAAACATAACGACTTTTGTTTTCTCCTTCTTAGAGGACATAAAATTGATATTTGTACGGATAATACGGAATGCTTCGCTGACGATATCGCTTCCGTTATTGTTGACGCTGACTATATTTTCGATATCAGGGGCGGCGATTTTTGGCTGTTTACTGCTTCTATGGTTTACTTGCGGGATAATTCCCAGAAAGGGAACTTCCAAACAGTCGATAACATCTTTCGCATTTCTTATTTTCGATGACAATAATTGATTCAGGAAAAAGTAGATACAGGGAGCAAGAAATCCGAAAATAAGCGCCAGGCACATAATCGTAAGAGAATTGGGAAAGGTAGGATAACTTGAACCGCCCGACGAATTAACGATTCTGAAATTACTTGTAATAAACGACCTTGCGAGTTCATTTTCTTCTCTTTTTTGGAGCAGATAGAGGTAAAGGTTTTCCTGTATTTTCAGCCGTCGTTCGATGGAGATGATATCCATTTCTTTTTCGGGGATATTGGAAATTTTCCGGTTGGTAAGATTTTCCTGTTCCTTGATACCCGCAATTTGTAATTCATAGACATTGCTAAGGTTATCGACAGACTGAATAATAGACTGTCTCATGGCTAACAGTATTTTTATCTGTTCGAGCACTGCGGGTGATTTTTCAGAACTGTTCTCAAGCAGTCTTCCCTTTTTGAGCATAAGGGTATTGTATTCGCTGATTTGTTTTTCCAGCGGTAGGTCGTCGATACCGGAGTTAGAGGGGATTAGGTTATTGTTGTTGGCGGAGTTGGTCAGGTAATCTTTTATAAACTTAGCGACAGACAACTGATTTTGCAACTTAGACAGTTCTTGAGTAAGTTGAGATGATTCCATAAGAAAGAGGTAGGAAGATTCTTTCGTGTTGTTAATCATATTACTGCTTTTATATCTTGAAATATCTTTGTCGACAAGTCCCAGCCCTTTTTCAATAATACGAAGACGGTCGCTGATAAAGTTCGATGTATTTTCGATGACCTGATTACGGTAATCAATATTATCATGGTCATATATCGCTATCATGGTGTTAAGAATATCGTCGGCTCTTTGGATAGAATTATCTTGATACAAGAGTTTAATGATGGTATTGTCGTCGCTTTTGGTTATTTTGATATTTTTGCGCAGGTCTTCAATAACGTCGTCCATATTCAGTTTACTGACATGTATTGTTTCATCAATAAACCCTTCATTATAATAAAAGGTAGGGGCGACAATTATCCTGCCCAGCGGAGTAACGGCAGTATCTAAAATAGAGGCAATAACGGTGGCTTTGGAGATACGGGTATTTCCTCTTTTGAAGTTTGTCAGTTTGAGTTTATTTTCAGGCAGAAGGGTAATGGTGAGGGATAGTAATTCTTTTTCTTTCTCTGCGTTAAGGAAGGCTACTTCAATAGGAGATTCGTTATACAAATCAATATATTTCATCCATGACCGCATTTTGTAACGTTGTTCAAGGCGAAGTCTTCTGACAATATCCTCCATTATCTTTTCAGACTGGAGCAGTTCTATTTCATTATTGATATTTGTTTTAAAGAGGATAAAGTTAATATCTTTCAGGATGGTTTTTTCATCGGGTTCGCTAATGTCTCTTTTTGTATCTTCCTTAATCATTATTTGCAGGGCGCGTTCATATCTTTTAGGCGTTACCAGAATATAGGCGGCTGCGACTACGCAACATATTATAATAGATAAAGCAATCCAGTACCAGTTTTTGAGAAGTATTTTCAAATAGTCAGTGATTACTATTTCGTAGCTTTCCGATTGTTCGTTATTTGTTTGAGACATTTTTTATCTGATAT
>JAISDH010000280.1 GCA_031264975.1 Bacteroidales bacterium | reverse complement strand
ATTATAATTTTTAGTTATTAGATTTCAAAAAGGATTTGCCCGTTTCCGATGTTGTCTTCAATCGAAGCGGACATGTAATCAAATAAAAACGCTTTTACCGCCTGGTGTTTGGAGGAATACTCCGAACCCATAATTTTATCAGCTTCTATTTCGCCGTACATGGCTGATATGGAGTTGTAAACTTTGCCGTAAAAGTCATTAAGCAGGATAAGACAGTCAATAAAATTGCGCGTGTTTTCGCTGACTGTGAGAGCGGATGCTTCGGATTTCGTTCCGGCGGACGTGCTTGTATGGTTACTATGCTTCACCTTACTTGCATTTTCCATCGTTCTTGCCATTTGAGAATGAAAAATTAAGTATTTAAAATAGAGAAGGCTATCTTCCCCTATTCTTTGGCAAGAACAATTACCGACTTCTGAAGTGCAGCAATCCTCAAGGGGTTGATAGCCTATATTTGCAGCTATACAAGCTGAATATGTAGCAATAAAATAGCCACACAAACAGAAATACAATAAAATTGTTCTTGCCTTGAACGCTACAAATATACAATAATTTTCCATGTACACAAAACGCAAAAAGAAAAGGCCATCAATTAGGGGGTACTTTTGTGGCTGCATACCCGGTAATTAATGACCTTTTCAATATTCTATTTTAACCGCAGCCACGTGGTTTATTTTGTTTCGTTCGGCAAAGATATAATAGTTGTTTTATTTATGCAAATTTCTAAATATCAGCAATATATTATCAATTATAATCAAACATGATCAATCAATAAACTGTCAAAAAATAATAGTTACATTTGTATTCAAATATAACCAAATAGATAACTTGGAAAGAAAATATTTAATAAAGATTAACCATCAAGGTTGCGTTTAAAAAAGATATATGAGCATAACATTTTGCACTTGCAAATATTTAATATACTTTTGCAAAAAAATAATTTACACATGAATTACGATTTACTTGTATTTTTGCTTTGCGCAGAGTTTTCTATCATAGTGGTTTTAGTGATTTTTTTATCAAGAAAACGCAAAGTTATTACCGAATATGAAGATGAGAAACGGAAACAAAAACTGCATTATTACAGTTTACAAAGCAGTTTGGACAAATACAGGAAGCAAATACAAGCCATCAAAGATTATAATACCGAACTGGAAAAATTGAACAAAACGAAAGAACGTCTACTTTCTGTTCAGAAAAAAATATTGCAACAAAACGAAGATTTATCATTTAAAGAGAGATACATAGAAAAAATATATGATTTCGAGAAAAATTTCCATTTGTTTCAAAAAATAAGTGGTGCCATAGGAAAAACAAACGATATCGCTATTTTACAAACAGAATATAAATCAGGCTTAGAGGCAATACAACAGATTATTTATGAAAGTAGTAATTATCCGAATATAAATGACCTGTTAGAAGGAAAAGCCGATGACCTTCTAAACTCTTTCAGAGAACAATATAATAACATCATTTTACGAATAGCCGAATATCATCTCCTAAGATACCAACAAAAATTTTATGAATTATATACCTCTACAGCAAAACTAAATCATACACAAAAGATATTTTTTTTATTAGATACCCTTTACGAAATGGTTGAAGTATGTGCACCTAATACCGATTGTACATTAGAAAAACTAAAAGAATATCACGACAACGTTGAAGAAATATATTCAGGTATGTATAATTATTAAGCGGTCATTCAATCTATATCAACTGCAAGTATCAAGAAAGGTAAAGAGACCAACAATAATCATAATTATTGACACAATAAAGACAATAACTTGCATTCCTCCTTGCACACCACCCGTTGCCGGTTCCTCCTGATTTCCGGTTTCATTCAAGGCTTGTCCACATTTAGGACAGAATACAGAATCATCGGGGATTTGTTCTCCACATTTTTTACAAAACATAACTCACAGTTTAAAGATTCTTACTGTTTATTATATATGTACGTTTTCCCGTCATTTTCGTACTTGATCTTATTTCCGTCAAGCGTCATGTGAAGCGAAACCGATTGTCCGTTGAAAGAAAAAAGTATAACAATAGTAGGCGGATTATATGTATATGTTCCGTGTACCGTGTTACCAATTAAACCATCATTTGTCCTCGCTTCAATCGTAACGTCTTGATCGCCGAATGTGATCGTCTCTGTTCCAGGCTCACCGTTGTTCAATATTTGTTCCGAAACCCATTTTGTGCCTTTTAGGGGATTTCCATCATCTTCGTCATCCTTTGAACATCCCGCAAACAACAGCGGCAATACCGCTAATAAAAATACAATTCTTTTCATTTTACTAAGTTTTAAAGATTAATAGTTGCGCAAAAGTAGCAATTATTTTTATTCAATGTTGAAAAAAAAACAATAACTCTAAAATATTTCCCTGTTTCGTATTAATGTAATACACTATTTTTGCTGCTCAAACATTCAATTAAATTTTGACACACAATGAAAGAAAAAATTTTAGCATTACTTGAAACAAAATTTCAAGGCAAGCGAAAAGACGGGCTTAACCGGCTGGCAAGTGCAATCGCACTGCAGGTTACGACCGAAGACGAAGCAAACACAATCGTAGGAAGAATGACCGCCGAAAGTGTAGATTCATTCATAGCCGAATGGCGCAGAGAGGCAGACACGGAAATCAGCAAGGCGAACAGGACATACGAAGACGGCCTTAAAAAGAAGTACGACTTTGTAGAAAAAAAGCAACCGGAAGTAACAACCCCACCCGTTACAACCACCGTTGCAGTCGAGGATGGAAAAGTCGACATGGCCGCACTTCAAAAGATATTTGGCGAATCAATAGAAAAGGTTGTAAAGCCCTTGCAGGAAACAATCGCTTCATTGAAAGGTGAAAAAACAAAGGAAACAAGGCTCCGGGATTTGAACGGCAAACTGACCGAATGCAAAGACGAGAATTTCAAAAACATGGTTTTGAAAAGCTTCCCGCGCATGCAGTTTGATACGGACGAGGCATTTACGGAATACTTGACCGAGGTTGAAACCGATGTAAAAACCGCCAATCAGAAAGCTGCTGATTCGGGACTTGGCGCACAGGGCCGCCCGATTGTTTCCAACCCGTCAGGCGGGAAAGATGCAACGGACGCGGAAATAAGCGCCGTAATGGATTTGCTGCCGATATAGGCCGGAATTTAATTGATGGGAATTAACGAATTAATTTTTAACAAATGGCACAGGCAAATTTAGTAAACGAAAGTCAGGAAATAATTACCGGTAACGATAATATCGTCATCGTTGATATTTTCCAATCTGTCCGGGGAGGTCGCACACTTGACGTAACCGGATTTGAGCGGGACGTGATTAACGCCGGGCATGTCATTATCAAAGAGACGGCAACAGGGGAATATAAACCCATGCCCGTTTCAGGCGATAATGGAATCGCCACGCTGGGAACGCCAACGGGCGGCAGCGGCTACACCAATGGAACGTACAATAATGTTTTGTTGCAGGGCGGCAACGGAAGCGGAGCCACGGCAAACATCGTTGTCGGTTCCGGAGCGGTAACAGGCGTTACGATTGTAAGCGCCGGCAAGAATTATAAAGCCGGCGACACGCTGACTGCTACCATTGTTGGCGGTACGGATTTTTCCGTTCCGGTAGCGACAGTAGCGTCGGCAGAATACGAGAGCCTTCCAGGCGGGCATACTTATGCCGGAATACTTATCCAGAGTATTCTGACTAAACGCCCGATGGCGGGAATTTTGGTGAGAGGAACGGTCAACCCGGCTGCGGCGCCGTATCCGATGGATGTGATTTTAGATGACGTAAAGGCTGCATTGCCTTTAATTGATTTCAGGGAGGACTAAAAGTATGGTACAGAGTGAATTTATTAAATGGATTGACAAGTATTTCAAGGGAATAGTTGTCAAAACAGTGGACACGCTGAACGGGAAAAACAGCGAGCAGGCTTTAACTTACATGTTCAAGGAAATGCTCCGCAAGGAATTTTCCATTACCGGGAAATGGGAAACCATTAATACGTTGAACACTCGCGTTTCTGCAGATGTGGTCGCAATGGATTCGTCATTGCCGCTGAAAATCCGCGATTCGATCGGCAAGGCATCCGGCGACATTCCGAAGTGCGGCATGGAATTGTGGCTGAACGAAACCCAGTTAACCGAATTGGATACTTTGGTTGCTACTAAAGTAGAAGACAAGGTTATTCTTGCAAAAATCTTCCAGGATTTGCCGAGGGTTCTTACGGGCGTTTACGAGCTGACGGAAAACCTGTTCTTACAGGGCCTGTCAACCGGTGTTATCTCCGTCAAGGATTCAAAAAATACCGGAACCGGCATCCGCCTGGATTTCGGGTATTTGGACGCAAACAAATTCGGCGTTTCTGTTCTCTGGGACAATACCGCCGCCAAACCGCTCGACGATTTGGCAAGAGTATTGAAAAAGGCAAAACATGCGGACGGCAACACGATTACAACGGTCTATATGGACGATATTACTTTTGAGTACTT
>JAISDH010000168.1 GCA_031264975.1 Bacteroidales bacterium | reverse complement strand
ACAGGACTGCCGGAATTTCCTCCCGTTGTGTGATTGGTCGCAACAAACGCAACCGGCATATCTCCGTTTTTCATGGCATATCTTCCGTAATCTTTATTTATATAGAGTTGTTTTAATTTAGGGTCTACCGCATAATCATAAATATCAACGTCTTCTTTTTCCATAATTCCGTCAACGGTTGTATAATATTTATAACTGACGCCGTCACGGGGATTATATCCATTTATTTTTCCGTAAGTAACCCGTAATGTCAGATTTGCATCAGGATAGAAGGTCTTGTCGGATTGCATTTCCATTAAGGCTTTGGTCCAAAGACGGTCTAATCGTTTAATTTCATTGTCGTATTGCTTCAAATTATCGACAACAACGTCTATATAATTATCGAAGACAGGTTTAATAAGACGCAATAGAATGTCGTTTTTTAAAGATACAATTGTTTTGGAATTAGCATCTTCCATGATTTTGGATAATTTATCCTGCTGTAGAAAAATTGATTTGGAATATATATCATTTGCCAGGGCTGTCATATTATACCGATAGGATTTCAGTAGTTTTTTTGTTTCCTCCGGTAAAATTGATTTATCGCAATTGTCGTAATAAACCTGCATCAATAAAACAAAAATTTCCTTATCCAATATGGCATTATAATCTTTAAAAAATCCGTCAGTCCGTCCTTTTAAAGCGTTGGCGCCTTCTTTTATTTTGGTAAGTTCACCCGAACCGACTTTCTCTATCAGAGGAACAAAAAGCCAAGCAAAGCGGACGATTTCAATTCCATAAAACCCCTCCATAAAATATGAATTTTCTTTGGAAAGGTTTTTCATTTCCTTGTACAGCTGTTCATATTTTGGAAGTATATCTCCGTATAACTGTTTACGATTTGCGTCGGAAGTTATCCATGTTGTAAATTGGGATTCCAATAGTTTTTTATTTTCGATAGTGTTCAATCGTTCCAAACCTTTGTTTTCTCCTATCCATTTTTTCCAGCCGTTGGCAATTCCGGCTGCTTTTGCCGAATATTGGATTCTGGTAAGGCGGTCGTTTTCCATATATTTTTTGATGATATTCAATCGTTGGGTTCGCAGGTCAATGGCGATGGGGTTTGTTTGATTTAGTACAAGTTCCACAGCCCAGGAAGTAAGAAACTGTTCGGTTGAACCCGGATAGCCAAAAACAAAAGTAAAATCTTCCGGTTCAATTCCCTTTAGAGATATGGAAAGATGCTTTTTGGGAATATAGGGAATGTTTTCTTTGGAAAAAGGCGCCGGTTTTCCGTCTTTTCCCGTATAAATTCTAAATATGGAAAAATCACCGGTATGTCGAGGCCACATCCAATTATCCGTGTCTCCGCCAAATTTTCCAATACTGGAAGGAGGAGCGCCTACCAAACGAATATCCTGAAAAACTTCATTAATGAACAACAAATACTGATTTCCATTATATATAGGTTTGATGACGGCTTGGTAGTGTGTATTTTCTGTGTTTTTTTCGATAATGGATTTACTGTTTTTTTCAATTTGAGCGTCGCGTTCTTCTTCTGTCATGGTTTCAGTAACATTCTTTAATACTTCCTGGGTAACGTCCGACATAGAGATTAATAAGGTAACAGTAAGTCCGGGGTTGGGTAGTTCTTCTTCTTTTTTCATTGCCCAAAAACCGTTGGCTAAATAATCATTTTCTAATGAACTGTGCGCTTGTATTTTTCCATACCCGCAGTGATGGTTTGTTAATAACAAGCCTTGTTCCGAAACGATTTCTCCCGTACATCCTCCGCCAAATAAAACAATGGCGTCTTTCAAACTGCTTTTGTTTATATGGTAAATATCATCGGCAGAAATATGTAGCCCTTTGGATTTCATATCTTCTTCGTTCAATAACTTTAACAAATACGGAAGCCACATTCCTTCGTCAGCACGTGCAAAGGAGATAAAAATAAAAGTAACAAGGCTGAATATAAATCCTCTTTTCATTTTGTATTATTTTTTGATTTGTAAATATTTTCTCTAAAATAAGCGTTGTCGTTTTAATAAATAGGTAAGCATTACATGATGAAATCCTTCGTTAATGTCTGTTTCCACCAAGTCGACTTGATATTGACCACAACGAACTTTCAATTCATCTTTAAACGCTTTGATAGCTTTTCTGTAATGGGTTTTTATTTCGCTGGCGTTTACCTTGAGGGTATTTCCCGATTCAACATCAATGAATTTATAGGGTTTGTTATCAAAATCGAAATCTATTTCCAATGATTTATCATACACATGAAAAAGAATAACGTCATGTTTATTATGTTTCAAATGTTGTAAAGCTAAAAACAGGTCTTCATGTTTGCTGTTATCAAAAATATCACTGAAAATAACAACAAGAGAACGTCGATGAATGCGTTCTGCTATTTCATGCAAACTATTGGTAATGTCTGTACTGTGCTGTTCCTCTATAGGAATGGGCTTTAAGAGGCGTTCCAATTCGTGAAACAGAGACTTCAAATGAATGGTACTTGATTTTGCTTGACTGTGAAAGTCGACCATGTTTGAAAATAAAGACAATCCGACAGCATCCCGCTGTTGTTTCATGATTTGCATGATAGCGGCGGCAGCATATACGGAAAAATATATTTTGTTGGGATATTCCAATGATAATTTTTGCCTTTGAGGAAAATACATGGACGAAGAAGTATCTATAATAACCTGACAACGTAAATTGGTCTCTTCTTCATATTGTTTGACAAATAATTTATCTGTCCTGCCATACAGTTTCCAATCAATATTACGGGTAGATTCTCCTGTATTATACGGTCGATATTCGGCAAATTCAACCGAAAATCCATGAAACGGACTCTTATGTAAGCCTGTAATAAACCCCTCAACCAATTGCTTGGCAATTATCTCTATATTCCCTAATGGACGAAACTGGTTAATGTCAATTTGTTCGCTATTCATCTTTCTATTTTGGTTGCAAAGGTACAAATTTTTAATGAACTTATTCAAAAATTTGACTATAAATTAAGGGGCGACAAGAACTGCAAGCAACAGGCAGCAGGCAACAAGCAGGCAAGCCAAGAAGGGCGAAGGAACGAAAGGGCGAAGGGAAGATGGCAGCAAGCAACAGGCAGCAAGCAACAGGCAGGCAAGCCAAGAAGGGCGAAGGGACGAAAGGATGAAAGGGCGAAGGGATAAAAGGAACAAGGGACAAGGGAGGCAAGCCACGAAATTGTCTGAATCAGGATTTTCAGGATAAAAAGATGAGCAGGATAAAAAAACTCGTTTACTTGTCTACTAAACATTAAGCATTGACCACTATTTCCCTCCTGTTCATCCTATAATATAATCTTGAGAATTTTGATTCAGACAAATAGTAGATGAATGGAGCAGTAAATAAGTAGGTTGCACTTCAATTAAATCATTAATAACTAATCATTATTTCCTGTAAATTTCTTATCGACGCCATTAATAAGAGACGTCTTGTATCTATTTTTTTTAATGCTGCTATAAGAGATATTTTATATGTTTTCATTTTCAATAATATAGAAGCTATTACACTATGTATTTTTCTTCCCGCCAGCGTCGGGAGAAAAAATACATTATGTAATAGTTTTCCCAACAGCGTCGGGAAGAAAAATACATAGTGTAGTAGTTTTCCCAACAGCGTCGAAAAAAAAGACACTGCGTTGTTGTTCCTTCAATAATATTAGCACAACAACACTGTGTATCTTTCTTTCTAATATCGTTGGCAAAATAACACTACGTTTATGTTTTTTTATCGTAAATATATTGTTCGATATCTATTCTATTTTGACGTCTCAATCCAATAAGGTACATGGAACAAGGCACAAGATACAAGGAAATGCAGGGAACAAGGTGCAAAGTACAAGAAAGAAGAAAGGCAACAAACATTAATCATTATTTTTGCGACTTGCCTGCTTGTTGCCTGTTGCCTGTTGCCTGTTGCTTGCTGCCTGCTGCCTGTTGCCTGTTGTTTGTTGCTTTCAAAAACGGGAAAGTGTTTTTATAATATACTAATTATAAATAATATATAAAAGAAAAACAGTGTTTTTTCAAGTTTGTTGGTTGGAAGTGGTGAAATGTATCAAAAAAAATCGTACCTTTGCAGCAAATTGTTGGCGGGGTAGCTCAGTTGGTTAGAGCGTCGGATTCATAACCCGGAGGTCACGAGTTCAACTCTCGTCTCCGCTACTTGTTTCTTTTTTCGTAATCCCAATAAGGACTGTTCATTATGAATAGTCTTTATTGGTTTTTAGATAGATTCAACATGTTCTGTCTATCTTTTATTCTGTCATTTTCTTATTTTCTTTTTAAAATAGTTACTATGTCAAAATAAAGGTATACCTTTGCAAAGTTATCTATAATTAGTGTGATTATTTAATGGAAAAAACAAATTTCATTACCGAAAATTCGGATTCTTACGATGATATACAATTATCTTGCTCTCACAGTATAGAGGCGGATAAAATTGTAGCAAACCCGTTTCTGACACGTGGATTGTGTCAAATTCCCTCAAAGGATGGAAACAACAGGGAACGATTTCATTGCCGTTGTTGCAAATTGTCTACTTATGATTGGCTAAAAGACATAGAAGCTCCTTTTTCGGCTAATTCTCAAATTGTCGAAGTTCAATTCAAGAACAGTCATAAAGATTTTTTTAATCTTCCCAATGGAGAATCCAAGTTTGAAGTGGGAGATATTGTTGTAGTAGAATCAACTACCGGCTATGATATTGGAATTATCTCTTTGACAGGAGAAGTTGTCAAACTTCAAATGAAAAACAAAAAGGTAACTCATGCCACAAAAAGAATATATCGTCGAGCAAAAGCGGCAGACATTGGGAGATGGATATCTTTCGTCAACAGAGAGAAAGATACGATGATGCAATCCCGATATGCAGCATGGGATTTAAACCTGAACATGAAAGTTAATGATGTGGAATATCAGGGAGACGGAACAAAAGCTATCTTTTATTATTCGGCAGAAGAACGTATTGACTTCCGTGAACTGATAAAAATATTGGCAGAAAAATTCAAAATCCGTATTGAGATGCGGCAAATTGGAGTGCGTCAAGAAGCGGCTCGATTGGGAGGAATAGGATCTTGTGGCAGAGAAATATGTTGCGCTTCGTGGAGAAACAGTTTTCAAAGCGTATCAACAAGTACAGCGCGAACACAACAATTATCGCTCAATCCGCAGAAGTTAGCAGGGCAGTGTGGGAAATTAAAATGCTGTTTGAACTATGAAAATGAAAGTTATCTGTCCGAACTCAAATCCTTCCCCGATACGCATATTGTGTTGAAAACAGAAAAAGGAGACGCTCTTTGCCATAAAATTGACATCTTCAAAAAATTGATGTGGTATGCCTATAGAGAAGATTCATCCCACATGCTGTATGCTATTCCTGTTGAAAAGGCAAAAGAGATTATAGAAATCAACAGGAAGAAAAAAATCAACCAATTGGAAGACTATGCCGAAATCAACCAGGGAAAGACGGAAGAAGTTAATTATGATATAGACGACCTGATAAACATTAATGATTAATTACCCTGTATATGAAAAAAATTATCTTTATATCGTGGATATGTTTTCTTTTTTCGATTTATTCATGTGAAAACTCTCAATATCTTTTTCGAGAAAATACATCTATTGAAGATGAAACATGGCTTGTAAACAATCAAGTTCCCTTTCATTTTACCGCAACAGATACGCAAGAAATATATAAAATAGGTTTTAATATCCGTTATACCAACGCTTATCCTATGCAAAATATCTATGTCTTTTTACATACTGTATTTCCCAATGGAATGAAAGCGCATGATACTATTGATATTGATTTATTTTCGTATGACGGACAACCCCTGGGAGAAGGGAAAAAAATCATAGAGTTACAAAAATATTTCAGTCGGGTACAGTTTCCCATGACAGGACAGTATACCATGACATTAGAACAGGCAATGAGAGTGGATAGTTTACCGGGTATGGTTTCTATCGGACTATGTATTGCACAATAAAAAAAGACAGAAAACAATGACAAATAAAAAAAAGAAGAAGAAAAACAAAAACAAAACAATTAAACGACTGTGGATTATCTTTGGATGCGGTTGGGTGTTCGTATGCTTATTTTTTGTATTTATATCATTGGGCTGGTTGGGGTTTATGCCTTCTTTTGAAGAATTGGAAAACCCTAAAACAAACCTTGCCACGGAAATTATTTCCGAAGATGGATATGTCCTTGGTAAATATTATGTGGAAAATCGTTCCAATATTCCATTTGAACAATTGCCCCAAAATCTGGTCAACGCTTTAATCGCAACAGAAGATATTCGTTATTATAAACATTCCGGAATTGACTGGAAAGCTTTGGTAAGGGCTGTTGCAGGAACAATTACTTTTTCAAACAAGGGCGGCGGCAGTACAATTACGCAGCAGTTGGCTAAAAATTTATTCCCCAGAGAAACCGATCGTACGTTTGTCGGCATTGTATTTTCCAAATTGAAAGAATGGGTGGTTGCTATCAAGTTAGAAAGAAATTACTCGAAAAATGAAATTATTGCCATGTATCTGAACACGGTTGATTTCGGGAATATGTCTCATGGAATTAAATCCGCTGCCAAGACTTACTTTGACAAAGACCCTTATGACTTAACCACAGAAGAAAGCGCCCTGCTTATCGGAATGTTGAAAGCGCCAACAAAATATAATCCCAAAAGGAATGCCCAAAACGCACTCAATCGACGAAATACGGTATTAAGTCAGATGAATAAATACAAATTCCTGACCGATGAAGAATTTTCTACTATCAAAGAACTTCCCATTGACGTGTCCCGATTCAAACTGCAAGATCATCGGGCGGGAACGGCTACCTATTTCAGGGAATTTATTCGTAAAGAACTTACCGAATGGGTGAAAAACAACCCCAAACCGGACGGTTCCCATTGGGATATATACAAAGACGGCTTGAAAATTTATACAACGATTAATTATAAAATGCAAGCATACGCAGAAGAAGCCGTAGAAGAATGGGTAGTAAACAATTTGCAGCCTGAGTTTTTCAAACATTGGAAAGGACATAAAAACGCTCCTTTTTACCGGATAAACGAAGAAGAAACAGAACGTATCATGGTTCGGGCAATGAAGAACTCTTCCCGCTACAAGGAGTTAAAAAAAGGAGGTTTATCCGAACGCGAAATCCGAAAGATTTTTGAAACGCCTTGCTCCATGTGGATATATGACGGACAAAAAGGGGAAAAAGATACGATTATGTCTCCCTGGGATTCATTGAGATATATGAAAAGTTTTCTCAGTTGTGGTTTTATGGCAATGGAACCTTCCACCGGCAAAGTACGGGCTTATGTTGGGGGAACGAATTACGAATATTTTCAATATGACCATGTAACATTGGCAAAACGACAGGTTGGTTCTACCTTTAAGCCGTTTATTTATACGCTTGCCATGCAGGAAGGAGAATATTATCCATGTTCCCAAATTCCCAATCTGCCCGTTACGATTGAACAGCCGAATTTGCCTTCATGGACGCCAAAAAATTCCAATGATTATAAAAAAGGACAAATGGTAACGTTGAGCGAAGCTCTTGCCAATTCTCTGAATTATATTTCAGCTTATTTGATGAAACGATATAATCCGGGGGCTGTTATTCATTTGGTTCGTAAAATGGGAATGACCAGCGACATTCCCGAAGTACCCGCAATATGTTTAGGCGCTTGTGAACTTTCTCTATACGAAATGGTAGGCGCAATAAATACATTCAACAATAAAGGCGTCTATATAAAACCCTATTTTATTACCAAAATTTGTAATAACAAAGGAAATGTTTTGGCAACCTTTAACACAGCACAAAACGAAGTAATGGAAGAAAGCGCTGCATATAAAACGGTTCGTCTAATGGAAGGCGTTGTTCAATCCGGAACGGCGATTCGTTTGCGGTATCGCTACAAATTGGAAATGCCTATTGCCGGAAAAACAGGTACAACAGATAATAACTCCGACGGTTGGTTTATGGGATATACTCCTCTGCTTACAGCCGGCGCTTGGGTAGGATGCGAAGACAGAGCCGCCCATTTTCGTTCTACAGCGTTGGGACAGGGAGCAAATACCGCTTTGCCTGTGTGGGCTATTTTTATCAAAAAATGTTATGGAGACAAGTCTCTAAACTTGACCAGTAAAGATTTTGAAATTTCAGAAAACGCCAACCTGGATATGCAATTGTTTAATTGCAAAAACATCAATGCCAATCCTCCCCAATAATCTTTTTTACTTACTCGATAACAATGAATAATCGACAGACCGAAATATTATATACAATTGCCTTAACGCAAATTCCCTCAGTCGGAAATATTACCGCTCTCAAGTTGATAGACCATTGCGGAAGTGCAGAACAAATATTTAAGGAGCCTTCAAAACATTTATCCAAAATTGAACATATTTCATCCGCTGCTATTGAGAACATCGCCTCCTCAAAAGAGATGGCGCTTGATACTGCCTGTAAAGAAATGGAATATATTGAGAAAAAAAACATTACCGTTTTTCTCAAAGGAGAAGAAACCTATCCTTTGCTCCTTACGCAATGTGTAGACGCTCCTGTTATTCTTTTCGGAAAAGGGAATTTGAATTTAAATCCCAAACACACGATTGCTATTGTCGGAACAAGACGAACTACCGAATATGGAATTCGTGTAACAAAAAAAATCGTCCAAGAACTCATTGATTGCGAAGGATTGCAAGTGATTAGTGGTTTGGCTATTGGGATTGATACCATTGCACACCAATCTGCTTTACAAAATTCTTTTTCTACTGTTGGTATCTTAGGTCACGGTCTGCCAATGCTATATCCTGCCGGCAATCGAAAATTAGCCGAAAAAATGCAAGAGAATGGAGGATTGCTTACGGAGTTTATCAGTACTGTTACAGGGGAAGCGTGTAACTTCCCAAGACGAAACCGAATTATCGCAGGCATGGCAGAAGCAGTTCTGATAGTAGAAGCATACGAAAAAGGAGGCGCTCTCATTACGGCAAATTTGGGCGCTTCTTACAATCGAGATATTTTTGCCATTCCCGGAAGAATTGGCGATAAAGCCTCCGAAGGTTGCAATAACTTGGTTAAATCCAATAAAGCCGCAATGGTTACATCCGGTAAAGATATTATCAGATTAATGATGTGGGAAAACAAACTCTCAAAAAACACCGGAAAAGGCATACAGAAAAAATTATTGCTTGACCTCAACGAAGAAGAACGCCTAATCGTTGACGCCCTACAAAATGGAACTGAATTGGATATTGACGCCTTATCAATTGCTACAAATCTAACCATAGCCACCCTGTCCATGACCTTACTTATGCTGGAATTTAAAGGAATTATAGATTGCCTGCCGGG
>JAISDH010000100.1 GCA_031264975.1 Bacteroidales bacterium | reverse complement strand
GTAACAATAACAGGAATATTACTGCTTGGCGAAACGGCTATTGTATCATGTATATCAATGGAACTGGTTGCTACCGAATGACTATCCACTGCCGATATAACATTGATGCGCAAATCGGGATGCGCTGAAGTAATATCCAAAGTCGTTGAGATTGTCGGGGGACTGTTATCTGAGTTTTTATGCCATAATGTACTTGTCGGCGTTGTTGAATAATAAAAATCCGGATATGTTGTCATATAGCCTGCGCCGGAACAGGAAGTAGAACCACAGTTTTGTTCCAACATAATTACCAGATTGTCTACTCCATTATAGTTAAAAATTTCAGACAGGGGAATATCCATCCATTCCGTTTTATTACAATAAAAATTACTGTCGTATAACAGTGTTGCGTCTTGTGTCAAGAGCGACCATTCTATATTGTCAGTAGAAGAAGTCCATGTTGTTTTGGAAGCAAGCGCTGTTTTCAGCCACAGTTTCATAGGGAAGCTGCCATTTGCTGTAGCGGCAACACGCAACGCTATCGTAGCGAGCTTTCTTGGCGTTGCTCCCAGCTCTTTTGCCGAAACCAATACCATTGAACGGGAATAACCATAGTTAAAGGTGAACGGATAAGAATCCGATGAAGTACCGCCATCCTTTATAATGACGCTCTCTTTCCGCCCCTTCATAATAAAATAAGCAGACATGGCTGTTGTGGAATTGCCCATCGTATCCTGCCCTGTAATGGAGTAAATAACTTTTGTACCGGCTACAAAGGGCGGGATATTGGCTTTCCACAAAGAATCTCCTTCAACCATTGTCATTACTACAGAATCTTCAATGGATGTACCATTGCTGATTGCCTCATATTTTAACACGGGTATTTGAACCGGAGCATTTGTTTCCGCTTTTACCTTTGCCCATATTTCACTGGGACCTGCGTCATAAACCGTATCCTTTACAAAAGGTCTTACAAATTCTACAATCGGAGGATAGAGTTGATGTTTTGCTGCAATCAATTGGAAATTATCTATTAACCAACCGTAAGAAACGTGAGACCCGGGCGAAGTTCCACGCTCAATGACAAACCTGAACTGTATCTGAAAGCCATTAGCGATTCCTCTTAAATCGAAACTTTCTTCTTTCCACCAGGATTGAGCCGGAAAAGCCGTACTGTCTTTTGCCTCCCACTCAGGATAACTTGCCGCATTAAACCCTCTCATCCAATAATTGGAAGCCGAGCCTAAATAGTAGTCCAGCGGTATAGAATCCCAATTGCTCGAACCGCTTTCTCGGTATTCTATGCGGGTAATATCACTCGGAGAAACTTTACAGATGTGATTGAACTTTAATATGACATAGTCATAACCTGCACAATCGTAAACCGGCGTTTCAAGAATGGCGGTATTACCCGGATAAGCAGGCACTGTTCCCAAACAGGATTTAGGATTTGTTGTTGACGAACCGGGCAAATAATAAATTGAATTAGAACCCCACGAATTCGAAGGCGTCGCGGTGAAGGATATTGTGTTGTCAAAGTCTTCTGTCCAAGTCTGGACTACTTGAGAATAAAGCGCCGGAAATATCAGCGCCATTGCTAATACGAAACTAAAAAATCTTTTCATGATATCTGTTTTTTTATTGATTAAACTTTGTTTTAACTCTGTAATTATTTAATTTTATTCATTCATTTACTAATATTGAACACTAATTTGATTTATTCTATTTTGTTATCATTTTGAGGCTTGATGTAAGCAGACTTTATTATTCTCTACTTTATTTTTTGCCGGAAAAGGATAATCATCAAAACGATTGTCCTCTTTTATTCCTGTAGCGTCATGCTTTACTTTCTCTTACATCGCATAAGTTGCTGCATCAAATAAAATAAAGGATATTCCTTTTAAATAATGGGAGATGTTCTGCTTGTGGCGATTAAATTTTAAAAGGATATTGTCGTAGTTTCTGCAACCATAAACAGGCAGTTCCAAAAATAACGGCGCGCCCAAAATCAACAAACGCCCGCTTTAAACGGGATTTGTAATTTATTGCCGATAAAACCGATAGACAATACATGGATTCAAAAACCGGAAATTCAGGAATGATTGCAAGCAGGGGCGCTGTCTTGTCAAATCCTATTGTCCATAACCGGACTGCTTGAAAACAAAATGCCGATATGGACAATCCTGTTTCCCGCATTAAACTAAAAAATTTTTTCATGCTATTTACTTTCATTAATTCACTTTTTAACGTTATTCAACTATACATTTACTACCATATTACATTTTATATTGCTCTTGTTTTACTTCTTCACTTTTATTATCATTTGCTCTTTCCCTATAAAAATACCCTTTGATACACCCGCCGCCATCTACCAAAATAACACGACGAATATATCAAACATAAATGCACCCCGCTACCCTATCATTCATTGTTTTTTACCCTATATAAAAAGGTATTAATCAGAATGGTAAAAAAGGGTTATCCTTTTTCAAAAAAGGGATAACCCTTTTGGATAAAAAGGATAACCCTTTTGAGTAAAAAGGATAACCCTTTTGGGTAAAAGGGATAACCCTTTTTTAAAAAGGGTTATCCCTTTTCGGTCTGCTCTTCTATAGCTTCTCGAACTTCAAGTTTTTCAACATATCACGAATATCAACACCCGGGCGGAATGTAACTTTCCGAGTTTTGATTAAGTTCGTGTTGAATTTTTCGGGTTTCTCAACACCTTCACTGCCGATGCTTACTTGAAAAGAACCGAAATCACCAAAACGAACAATATTACCTTCGGCAAGCCGCTCGGTTAATACTTGTGTTAGCGCTTCCAATACGGCTACTGTATCAGCATGATTTACTGTACTGCGTTGCGTGATTTCTTTACCTAAAGCTCTGAGAGTAATACTGCCAGCGCTTTTTGAATTAGCATACCATTTCTTTGGGTCCCCTGGTCTCAACGGATTTCCTTTTTCCGTCAACGAATATTTTACTGCCATACTAAATATTTTATGGATGATTAAAAAAAAAAATTACTTATAAATTTATATGAGACGGAAACGGCAAAAAACCGCTCCGACTTTTTCGTTTCAAAGACATGAAGCAACAAAATTTATCTACATATATCATATATTTGCTCCCCATATATGTATATTTTCTGTATATCTCACTGTATTTTTCCAAAAAGACAAAGTAAACGTATCCAAAAAAACAGATTCAAAAATACTTTTATCTTCTTTGTTTAGAGAGAGATTATCTATTATATTTTCCAATATCAATCGTTCATTTTTCATATATTCATCTATATTTATTCTTTTGAATATTTGCCTGCAAAGATATACTTTTTTTTCATACATTTTGTTTTTCTACGAAAATATTTTCAAATG
>JAISDH010000055.1 GCA_031264975.1 Bacteroidales bacterium | reverse complement strand
TTGATACTTTTTATCGTATCCGCTAATTATTTATTTGCACAAGAAACAACGTCAAAAAATAAATTTGGTATTTACATTAAAGCTGGCGTTGAGCATGATTACCCATTTAAGTTAAACAGTACTTTGTCAATGATGGGTTATAAAAATATCCCTGATATTCTGACTTCAGGCGTTTTCGGAATATATTATGATATTAAAAAAATAGAACTTGCATACGAAGCCGGAATATCGGGAGCGTACGCTAAAACGCGATTACTTAATGTATGCGCCAATCTCTCAGTAGGTTACATATTAACATTACCTAAAGAACACCGTCTGATTTTTTCAGGTAATATTGCGTATGTTGGGTATAGTGTATTTGCCCATTCGGAAAAAGGGAATCTTGATTTTGATAATCTTGAAAATCCTCTTACTAATTCTACCATGTTTCATTTGGAATTGCAACAATTTATGGCAGGTACTAAAGTTACATGGCGTAATCAGATTTGCGACGTCTCTATAGGTTATGATTTTGGCTGTGTCCCTGCTCGTTGGAAGTCAAATAATGTAAATATCACAAACAGTCCTAAAGAAAGAATTGACAAAGTTCATTTAGACCTTGCCGTTTATTTCCTAAGAAGATAGAAAAAATTGTAAATAATCTTTTCTTATAAATTTTCAATGGACAAATTTTTGTCCATTTTTTATTGTAAATAATAGAACACTAAAAAGATACTGCATGCTTAAGCCTGATATGGAAGACACAAAATTCTTCTTGCTGGTTTATGCTTAAACACAGGGCTTTGCTGGAGCGCTATTTTTTTACCATAACAAACTTTTGAATATTTCGCTATAAATTATGAGATTCTTCGCTGCATTTTTTTAGCAATTTTGTTGGCTAATACTATGTGTTTCAAAACTTTTAACGCATTACCGTTGAATGTAGAAAATAGTAAACTCCATTCGTCCAATTGTCTGAAAACAGAATGCAAACAAATAGATAAATGATAAGTATACCGCTAATCTATTTAATTATTCTTTTTGAAAAAAATCTCTACTCGTCTATTTGTTAGGAGAGAACAGTTGTTTTTTCTGACTTCTCTGCTGGATTTCTTTTTTATTTTGGGATGATATTTTTTATTTGTGATTTCACGGTTCGATAAAAAATGATACTTTTGCAAACTTAAATTGGTATTGAGATGAATATAGACAAATTTGCTGTTATTGGTATTGGACACTTTGGTAGAGCTATCGCTCTGAATCTTTCCCGTAAAGGCGCGGACGTCATGGCGATAGACAGTAATTATGAAAGGATAGATCAAATTAGCGATGAAGTATCTTATGCCGTAACATTGGATGCTACCGACAAAAAAGCGTTGTTATCGCAGGATATTAAAAGTTTTAATATTGTAATTGTTGCCATTGGAGCTAATTTTGAACAAAGATTATTGTGCGTTGCCCTGTTGTTGGATTTGGGTATCAAACGGATTATTTGCAGAGCGTTGGGAAGAAATCAGCGAATTATACTGGAAAAAATGGGAATCACGGAAATACTCTCTCCCGAAGATGAAGTGGGCACTTCTCTGGCACGTCGATTGATGAATCCAAGTATGCTCTCTTACTTGGACTTACCCGATGATTACAGTGTGATGGAAATTATTGCGCCAAAACACATTTGTGGCGTCGCTTTGGGGAAAATTGACCTGCGAGACAAATATAAATTGAGTTTAATTACTATCAAACGGGCATTTACGGAAATCCGCAAGGGCGTCGCAACTGAAATACAGCATATAACAGGCGTTCCCGATACGAAAACCATTATTGAAGATAAAGATACCCTGATATTATTCGGCAGAAACAGGGATATTGAAAAATTTGTAGAAATAAATAATTAACAGTGAATATTTTTCGTAAACTCAGGGAAAATATTAAACTTTTCATCTGGGATTATATTAATGGCGTTCAGCAAGTTTTAAAGGTATTGTCGATACTTGTTTCCATTTTCACCATGGGAACAATCATTTATCTTTATGGTTTTCCGCAAAGCGAACAAAATCTGTGGTTTTGCAACATTGTCATTCATTGCAGTCTGTTATTTTATGTCTTGAAATACCTGACGTCGGCATTCTTCAACGTACATTCGTTTCAATATATTAGAAAACACAGGATTGAAGGCTTTGTTATTTTATTTATCATCCTTTGGTTTATTTTTTCATACGTACATAACCAAATATCGTTTGGACTGTTAAACGGTCTCGGAAAGAAGAGATTTAACGATATTGCTATTGTGTTCGTTCAGTCGTATTTTTTTATCTTGATGCTGGTAAAACTGTCCTATACCGGTAATTTTTTAGGAAAAATCAGAATCGGTCAGGGAGGATTATTGATTATCTCATTTCTAATACTGATACTTACAGGCACGTTTCTATTGTTGTTGCCGGAAATGACAACCAACGGAATTTCGTTTATCGACGCTTTGTTTACCGCCACCAGCGCAAGTTGCGTTACCGGGTTGTCCACACTGGAAACGGCAACGAATTTTACGTTTAAAGGACAGTTTTTAATTATGTTATTAATACAATTTG
Organism: Bacteroidales bacterium; assembly: GCA_031264975.1. Taxonomy (GTDB): domain Bacteria; phylum Bacteroidota; class Bacteroidia; order Bacteroidales; family WCHB1-69; genus JAIROC01. Next base: position 1,925 of record JAISDH010000055.1, on the reverse strand, counting down.
GAGGGATTAATATTGTTTGTTTCGCTTCTTTTTTCTCTTATTTCTATAGAGGAGGCACGTTGAGGTATCAGTCTATTATGAAAGAAATGCTTAACACAACATTGCAAGGCTCCCGCAGTCTAACGCGTGAAATTGTATTATATACCTTTATGATTGAGTTGATTGGCTTTGCTTTTATGTTTCCTTATTTTAACATGACGGAAGTTTATAGCAGTTCCACCGCAGATAATGTATTTTTATCTGCTTTTCATTCAATTGCCTCGTTCAATAATTCCGGTTTTTGTTTGCTGGAAGGCGGCATGACAAATCCTGTTTTCCGGTATAACTATTATATACAAACCGTTACCATGATTTTAATATTTCTTGGGGGAATAGGATTTTTGACAATGCACGATATTTCAACCGTTAACAAAGGAAAGAAAAGTCGTTGGAATCGTTTGCAAATAACGTCAAAAGTTGTTTTAAAACTGTCTGTGATACTTATTCTTTTGGGTGCAGGAATTTTCTTAATTATGGAATTTAATAATGAACATGTAGAAGCAACGTTGTTGGATAGAATTTACACTGCTTTTTTCACATCCATATCCAGTCGTACCGCCGGATTCAATTTGATAGATATTTCTGATTTCAGCATGTCCACACGTCTGTTTCTTCTTGTTTTAATGCTTGTTGGCGCAGCTCCGGGTTCAACGGGCGGGGGGATTAAACTGACAACCTTTTATATTCTCTTCAAATCGGCAATCGCGACCATATCGGGAAAACGTCAAGTGATTATTTACAATCGTTCTGTTTCTTATGACATTGTAGACAAAGCATACGTTGTCTTGGTATTTACGATTCTTGTTGTCATTGCCGGCAGTTTCATTTTGACTATTTCGGATTCACAATTTACGCTGGAAGAAATTATTTTTGAAGTCGCATCCGCTTTTGGAACCGCCGGTTTATCATCCGGAATCACCATGTATTTATCATCATTTGGAAAATTTATTATCGTAATAATCATGTACATAGGAAGAATTACCGTACTAACATTGGCGCTCTCAATAGCAAAACGCGCATTTAGTCGTTATTCATTAGCAAAAACAAATTTTGGAATATAACATTATGAATAATACCGGTTGTTTATTACCCCTTATTTTCGGTTTACTTGGCGCTTTTGTAGGAAGTTTGCCCGGGCTTATATTTGGCGCTTTGTTGGGATATGGCATATCTCAACTTTCTTTCAAAAAGACAAATTATCGAGGTTCTACAATAGATAATGCTGTATTGGAATCCATTACAAAACTGTCTTTGGTTTTGATGAAAGCCGATGCAAGCGTTATGCGGTCGGAATTGTATCTGTTTCGGGACTTTATGGTTCAGAATTTTGGTAATGAAATTGCCGGCAATGCCATAGAAATGCTCCAACAGTTTAAAGACACGCCCCTTACCGTAGAAGTCGCCGCCGGAGATATTAACCTCAGACTTAATTATACCGAAAGGATGCACGTGCTACGGTTTCTGTTTCAACTTGCGGGCGCCGACGGAGCGATAAACAGGGATGAATTATCGGTATTGTCTCAAATTGCCCGTCAGTTGGAAATTCATCAGAACGATTTTGCCTCCCTGCGGATGACGTTTGAATATCTCTATAATCGACAACGATACCAAAGCGGAGGTTACAGTTACCAACAGCAAGAAGCCTACAACAGAATGAAAAATTCTTCCGCTCAAGAAGATGACTACGCTGTTTTGGGCGTAAAAAGCACAGACAGCAACGAGACTATCAAAGCCGCTTACCGTCGGTTAGCAGTAGCCAATCACCCCGATAAAGTGGAACACCTCGGAGAAGTAGCCCGCGCCGAAGCAGAAAAAAGATTCAGTAAAATAAATCAAGCCTACCATAGAATTAAAAAAACAAGAAATCTGTAATATAGGGCGAAAGG
>JAISDH010000027.1 GCA_031264975.1 Bacteroidales bacterium | reverse complement strand
AAATATACGGAACCGTTTACAGTGTATGCAAATCCCGCGTCAAGAATTTGCTGAACCATATCAATCTGTTCCATTATATGTCCCGAAGCGTTAGGCTCAATACTCGGACGGCACACGTTCAGAGCGTCCATCATATCGTGGTAGCGATCCGTATAATATTTTGCGACTTCCATCGGTTCGAGCTGTTCCAGGCGGGCTTTTTTCAGCATTTTGTCTTCGCCGCTGTCGGCGTCGTTTTCAAGATGTCCCACGTCTGTGATATTGCGCACATATCGAACCCTGTATCCCAAAAATTTAAGATACCTGAACAGTAAATCGAAGGTAATCGCCGAACGCGCGTGTCCCAAATGCGGGTCGCCGTAAACGGTAGGACCACAAACATACATGCCGGCATTCGGCGGATTTAAAGGAACAAACTCTTCTTTTTTCCTTGAAAGAGTGTTATGCAAATATAATTCTCCCATTGTATTTATTTTAAAAAACAGGGGCAAAGGTAGGCATAAATCCCGAATTTAAAATAAACGCAGACATATATTTTCGATTATATCCCTGCCTGCAATTTGGACGCAACAGGCAATTAACAATTGTAAGTATACAAACGGGAGAGTGTTGTATTGTCTGGAGACGGTCGGCGAGGGCAACTTGTCAGCAAATGCGATGTCTGAATGCCGGCTATTGCGATGTCTGAATGCCGGCTATTGCGATGTCTGAATGCTGACTATTGCGATGTCTGAACGCCGGCTATTGTCAGGTTTATCAGCAGTTAATCATTATACACTGCCAATACTTTTTCAACGATAGATTTTTCTTGTCGCGCTCCGAGAACCTCAATCCTCGCTCGAAGAACTTTCAGAATTCTCAGAAACCGTAAAAAATTCTCCTCAGTCGCCCATACTCATCAGTTCTTCGCCGATTAAGCAGAACGAAAAGAGCGACAGCGAAGCCACAAACAGCGCCAGCGTAGCCGTAACGGTAATTATCCAATTCGCTGTTGTTTTTTAATGAAATAAAAAAGCATTGCTACATAAAATAAAAGGTGTACATTTGCAAATGTAAATTTTAGATAGAAAAGGTGATGATAACTCAAATGATAAAGCCGAGTTTGTTTGGCATCAAGCACTCGAACAGAGACTTTGAACGAAAAGATACGTGGGGAAAGAATCAATTCAATTCCTCATTTCCGGTTGCATTGGCTTCGTACTTGCAGCATAAAAACATTGATAACCTCTATTTAATGTTAGATAAGTTGCAAAAAGTTAAACATACCAAGATATCAACGAAAAAGTTATACGGCATTGCTCCTGATTCCGATGACTTGTTTTTATCGTTTGAAAGCGTTTATACTCCTTATGAACGCTTTGTAATAGGCGAACTGCCAAGAGTAGATTTAGTAACGCAAAAGCGTAGCGATGGCGCTGTTCTTAAAGGAATGGAAATTAAATTGACGGCTTTACCCGACCATTCTACTTGCGAATTGACAGATAATCAATTTGGGACGGAAATAGTAACTCGACCGCCGACAATCATATATTTAGCATGTAGCATAGCCGCTCTTTATCAAAAATCGCACCTTCAACTGCGGCAATATTTTGATGTAAAATTCGATAAATTACGCGATTGGGATAATCCTGAAATCTTACTGCCGCATATAAACGACATGATTTGCAGCCTTGATAAGATTATGTTTGACAATAATTCCAAACAAGAGCCTATAATCATGCAACCCGTTTGGAAAACAGAAGGAAAATCTCCGAGATTAGCGGAAAATTGTCTCGACGTATTTGTTTGGAGTAATTTTGCTTTCGTTGAACTGATTGTAAAAGAACTTCGTAATCAACAAATAACTAAAATTACCAGACAGGCGCGGACGATTGTTTGGCTGTTCAAAATGTTGTATGATTTTTCTAAAACAGGACAATTTTTCCCAAAACAGATAATTGACGATTATTCCTACAATACATTAAATGATAAAGCATTTGCCGTAAGCGGAATTATGACGCATTCCGTCATGCATTGTCCCGAACTGACCAAGCCCCGAATAAAAAATGCCGAAATCAAAAACATTATTTTAGGCGGAGGTCAAAATTTACTAAGTCCCGAAAGGAGATTTGATGCGATTATTTTTAATACACCAGAATTATTTGATTAACTATGAAAGCGATTGATTTATTTGCAGGTTGCGGCGGACTCTCGTTAGGATTCCAAAAGGCGGGTATTGATATAACGGGCGCGTTTGAATATTGGAAACCTGCTATTGAAATTTACAAAGCAAATTTTAACCACCCTATATTCGAAACAGATTTGTCGCAAATTGAAGATTATTCCATATTTTCAGATTTACAGCCCGATATGATTATTGGAGGACCTCCATGTCAAGATTTTTCAAGTGCGGGAAAACGTAACGAAGATAATGGACGCGGCAATTTAACCGTAAATTATGCCGAAATAGTCAGCCATGTACGACCTGAATGGTTCGTGATGGAAAATGTTGAACGCATATTGAAAACGCAAAAACTGAAAGATGCAAAAAAAATATTTATAAAAGCAGGATACGGACTATCTGAAATTGTATTGGACGCAAGTTATTGCGGAGTTCCACAAACGCGAAAACGGTATATTCTCATTGGAAAATTAGGAGAAATCGACCATTTTATGGATTATTACCTGATAAAAAACCAAAGTAAAACTCCAATTACTATATACGATTATTTAGGAAATTCGTTAGGTACTGAATACTATTATCGTCATCCGCGCAGTTATGCTCGACGGGGTGTTTTCAGTATTTACGAGCCCAGCCCAACCATTCGCGGCGTGAATCGACCTATCCCCAAAGGTTACGTAAAACACAACGGAGACGCGGTTGATGATTTGACTAAAGTAAGACCGTTAACGACAAAAGAACGTACCTATATACAAACTTTTCCTGAAAATTTTCAATGGTTGGGCAGCAAAACGGAACTTGAACAAATAATTGGAAATGCCGTACCGGTAAATTTGGCAAAATTCGTAGGCGATTGCATACAGGAATACATCAACGACTGCAAACAAAAAAAAGTCAAACACAGAGAAACAGTTTTGGAATTTAAGTACGCATAAATGGCTGACGTTTTTACAAAAGAACAGCGAAGCGAGGTAATGCGGAAGGTAAAAAGCGCTCGCAACAAATCTACCGAATTAAAACTCATCGCCTTTTTCAAGGCAAACAGCATCAAGGGTTGGCGCAGGAATTACAAACTTTTCGGCAAACCCGATTTTACTTTTCCCAAACAAAAAACTGTAATTTTCGTAGACGGCTGTTTTTGGCACGGACATGATTGTCGTAATACTCGCCCAAAAGATAATGCCGATTACTGGACGAAAAAACGCGAACGAAACGTAAAACGCGACAAAGAAGTAACAGAAACTCTCCAAAATAAAGGTTGGACGGTTATACGGTTGTGGGAATGCGAATTGAAAGATGAAAATTTGTTGAAAGAAAAATTACATGCTATAATCGGCGTTTAGAGAAAGGCGTCTTCCCGAAAGGAAAAGGCAGCTTCCCCATGCAGGAGGATTTTGTCTATTTATCTAAATCT
>JAISDH010000411.1 GCA_031264975.1 Bacteroidales bacterium | reverse complement strand
AATATGATTCTTGAGATAGAACTACCCTTGCTTCGTAACGTTGAAATCGCTTATATTCCCAAAATAAAGCAGTTGTTGCAAATTATTTCGGAGTCTACCCCTTTCATACCGAACGTCAGCAAACTGAGTGAGCGCATAGGCATGACCCGCAACTCATTACTGGTATATCTGCATGCCTTACACGAATCAAATATAACCTCCCATTTAAATAAAGCAAGCACAGGTATCAGGCTACTCCAAAAGCCCGATAAAATATATCTGGACAACACCAATCTTATGTACGCCTTTTCACCTCAAAATGCAGACACAGGCAACCTGCGGGAAACGTTCTTCGCCAACCAATTACAATACCTGCACGACATCAAAATGTCCGAAAAAGGCGATTTCTTCGTAAACAACCAATTCACATTCGAAATAGGCGGCAAAGATAAAACTAACAAACAGATAGAAGGAATCCCCGACTCCTACATCGTTTCCGACAATATAGAGTTCGGCTATAGAAACAAAATCCCTCTCTGGTTGTTCGGTTTTCTATATTGAAATAAAAAGAGATGAAAAATGATTAGAGTAAAACCCCAAATGTTTGCGTATAAGGAGTTTTCAAGTCAATATAAGTAAATCGGGCATTCGCCGATGTTTTTAACAGATCAATAATAGATTGTGTTCTCTCGTCTGAGGTTACAAAGGCGTCTATGGTATCTTCACTATCGGCTTGGGCGAATAATTTAGAATCATTCGGAATCAAAACGCGAGGGTGAATATTCAAATTTTGTTTGGCTCTGTTTTCATATATGATCCGAGCAAATTTTCCTGCTTTTTGGGCATGGTTATAATTGAATGGCAGAATTTTAAGTATTTTAAGTGGTAAATCTGTAATATCTCCCTTTACGCAAAATTCGGCAATAGAAATCGTAGATATCATCATTCCTATTTCTTTTTCAAGGAAATATTTATAATACGCTTTAGCACTTTCGTGTAATGGGTCTTCAGAATTAAGAAGGCGAATAAAGAAACTGGTATCTAACAATACGCCATTCATAAGTTATACCCTCCTCTCATCTCTCTCAACCAAAGGTCAGGATCGAGGTTTTTGAATTTCGGGCTTGCTTTGGCAATCAGATTATTTAAATAAGCTTCATCATATTTAGGGCTGTAATCTATCAACTGAACAAGCTTTAAATTAGAACGGTCTATTTCGCCCGTTTCCAGATTTTGCTTCCCGATAACACGCACACCATATTCTTTGTAAAGCAAATTATCTGGCTCATCTTTCAAGAATACCTTGTCAGTTTCGATAACAACCATTCCTGTTTCTTTCGTATCCAAATGAATATTAGCCTTGTTTTTACCTCCGGCATTGACCAGAACACCATAGAAATAAAATTCAGCATCAACCCATAAATTCGTAGACCTTTCGTATTGCGTCTGCGGAGTGATCTTTAACACTATATTTTCGGATTCCGAAGTTTTAATTTCGAAAGAATAATCTTTACTACGGGCTATGCTTTGAATATTTTCAATAGCTTTGGCGGTAGACAATTCCAATCCGTCTATTGAATTGGTATTACTAATCATACCTGCTACCGCTGTAAATGAAACGACAGCCTGTAAGCTCGTTTTGAAGATATTGCGAACGGAACCTTCTCCAATTTGGTAGGTAATATCCGGCCGTATCTTTTTATTTCCGGGATATAACATATCCTCTATATTTTCCAACATTGCCCTAATCTCCCGAATATCATAATTATCAGGAGTTAGCGGATTGTTCCCCTCGTTTCCAACGACACGGATTTCTATATGTCCCATTTTATCCATGTTGCAAAAATAGAACTAAAATTTCATTTACCTTCAGGTCACACTTAAAAATGTAAAGAAAGGTGCTTTTTTTATCTTTTTAAATGCAATAAAAAAGCGTACTACAGTGGCTTTTGAAAAGTACGTTTCACCTTCCACCAAGCCTCTGTTAGTATAGCAATAATGACATCCAAAGCGCCTGTTCCGCTTCTTTTGTTCCCAGAATATGGGCGAGAGTGCTTTGAAACAGAAATGGGATAAGATTTAAATCCTCCGTTTCTACGTTCATTTCAACGTCTATCTTTTTATCCCGGTTATTGAAAGAATAGTTGGAAACGGCGCAGATATGGCCGTCTTTTTTGTAGGATAATTTCTTTTTCCCGGATTTTAGTTCATACGTACTGCCATCCGCCGTATAAATTTTCCTGTATTTTTTTGACGACACGCAGCCCAATTCTTTATCCGGAGATGAGAAAACCATTTTCTTTTTATCTTTCGTTCTTTTTATGGGCGTTTGCCGGTAAGTAAAGACATCCTTTCCATACAAAAGCACAACGGTATTCTGTGCATCATACACTACAACGGTATCCTTTCCGGAGTTAATCGTAAAATGGTACTTTTCCTGTGCATCTACCAATAGATTATTTATCAAAACAAACATCAACAACATTCCAATTCTTTTCATCTTCTTCAAATTTTGCAAATTCATACTCTCTATTTTTTTTCGCTATGTTTTGACAAGCGGGCATGCCCTCTTGCTTGTTTTTTTTACCTTCCCGACTTTCCGTGAATTTCATGAATATCAAATTTTAAAACAACTAACTCTTGATAATGTCTGATGTTGCTGTTTAATTTTGCCTTGATAACATCTTCGTTGGTTTCCAAGTGATTCAAAAGGATTTCCATGCCTTTTCTTTTTTCTTCAATAGCTGTTATTATTGAGATTTCGCCAAAGAAGACTACTGTTTTATACCAGTGGCCGCACTCATTATATATATAGCCTCCATCTTCAATGATCGTTCCGCATGCGTTGGGATTCGCTCTGATAAAATCAAGTTTCAAACCTTTATTGGCGCAATGCAT
>JAISDH010000353.1 GCA_031264975.1 Bacteroidales bacterium | reverse complement strand
CCTTTCGTCCATTAATCACCATTCATTGATTAATTCATTGAAAAAATACACGTGTGCAAGGGAATTTATTATACTTTTGCAAAAAATAATATGGCATATCAAATTCATAAGACAGCAATAGTAGATGAGGGATGTAGCATCGGAGAGGGGACGAAAATTTGGCATTTTTCTCACATCATGTCACACTGTGTGATTGGAAAGAATTGTAACCTGGGACAAAATGTAGTTATTTCTCCCGAAGTGATTTTAGGAGACAATGTAAAAGTACAAAATAATGTTTCCGTTTATACGGGAGTTATTTGTGAGGATGATGTTTTTTTGGGTCCGTCTATGGTATTTACCAATGTTGCCAATCCGCGCAGTGCGGTTTGTCGTAAAAATCAATATACGAAAACATACGTGAGAAAAGGCGCCACAATAGGAGCCAATGCTACCATTATTTGTGGAAACGATATTGGAAAATACGCCTTTGTTGGCGCTGGAACCGTAGTAACAAAACCCATACCCGATTATGCGTTGGTGGTGGGAAATCCGGCGCGTCAAATCGGATGGATAAGTGAATACGGACATCGGTTGCATTTTGATTCGCAGGGAAGGGCTGTTTGTCCGGAAAGCAAGGAAGAATATCAATTAGAAAATAATAGAGTGAGCAAATTACAAGATGAATAAACGTATAAAAAACTTTGCACTGTTGGGTTTGGCAGGGTATATAGCGCCTCGCCATTTAAAAGCGATTAAGGAAACGGGAAACAAATTATCGGTAACACTGGATAAACATGATAATGTCGGGATTATAGACAGTTATTTCCCCGACGCCGATTTTTTCACAGAACCGGAGCGTTTTGAACGTCATATTTATAAAATTCAACATGCTAAGGATAGTCTTCCGATAGACTTTTTCAGTATTTGTACGCCCAATTATCTGCACGACGCCCATATCCGTATGGCTTTGTGTAATCATGCGGACGCCATTTGCGAAAAGCCGTTGGTTTTAAACCCATGGAATGTTGATTGTTTGGCGGAATTGGAAAAGGAAACAGGTAAAAAAATACATACGATACTGCAACTTCGTTGTCATCCTGCCGTGGTCAAATTAAAGAATACAATAGATGCGGATAAATCGAACAAAGTGTATGATATTACTTTGACCTACATAACGGGTAGAGGAAATTGGTACTATTATTCATGGAAGGGAGATGAGGAGAAATCCGGCGGATTGATTACCAACATTGGCATTCATTTTTTTGATATGCTTTATTATCTTTTTGGAGAATTGAAGACAAATACAGTGCATTATCGTACGCCGAGTTGGGGTTCCGGATGTATGCACTTCAAGAAAGCGCGGGTGCGTTGGTTTTTAAGCATAGATGCAAATTATTTGCCGGATTCTATTAAGCAAACGGGAAAAATGTCCTATCGTTCCATTCTCATAGATAAGGAAGAATTGGATTTTACCAATGGATTTACGGATTTACACACGCTCAGTTACCAACAGATATTGGAAGGAAGGGGATTTGGATTGGATTGTGCGAAACCGAGTATAGAAATTGTTCATTTCATTCGCAATGCGGAGTGTTTATCAGGGGTTAACTCGGCAGACAAGCATCCTTTTGTTCATAAGGTGAAAAGGGTGTAATGAGAGGAAGAAGTTATGCAGTCATTTGAAAATAAAAATAATAAATTGATTTATGGGAAAAACATTTGTTGAAAAGATATTTAATGCCGATTGCGGCAGTATTGTTTTTGCAGAACCGGATATTGTGCTTACGCACGATAATACATCAAGTATTGCGGATACATTTGTAAAAATGGGAGGAGAAAAAATCAAGAATCCAGACAGTATATTAATTGTACTTGACCATAATGCACCTCCGACAACAGCAAGTTTGGCAAACGATTATCAAAAGATTAGAACCTTGGTGCATCAACAGGGGATAAAGAAATTTTATGATGCGGGCGAAGGGATTTGTCATCAAATCATGTCCGAACATGCGCGTCCGGGTATGATTATCGCCGGTAGTGACAGTCATACTTGTACGGCGGGGGCATTCAATGCGTTTGCTGCAGGAATAGACCGGACGGAAGCTGCCGGTTTATGGAAACAAGGGGAAACATGGTTTCGTGTTCCTCAAAGTTTAAAGATTACGCTGGAAAGACGTCTACCGAAAGGCGTTTATGCAAAAGATTTGGCTTTGTGGATTATTGGCATGACAGGTTCCAGTGGAGCAGATTATATGTCGATAGAATATCATGGAGAGGGTGTAAAAACATTGTCGATTTCAGAGCGAATGACCTTGGCGAATTTGGCTTCGGAAATGGGCGCAAAGAATACCGTTTTTCCTTATGATGATGTATTGAAACAATTTATTGGAGATAGTTTTACTGCTGTTTGGGCGGATGAAGATGCTCATTATTCAAAGGAAATAAGTATTGATTTAAGTTCATTGTTTCCTGTGGTTTCGGCTCCGCATCATGTTGACAATGTTATGGCGGTATCGCAGGTGCAGGGTACTGAAATTCAGCAGGCGGTTATTGGAACCTGTACAAATGGACGAATTGAAGATTTGCGTTTGGCTGCTGCTATTTTAAAAGGGGAACATATTCCTGTTGATTTTCAACTGTTAATTATTCCCGCATCTCGCAAGATTTACAGACAGGCGATAGAAGAGGGTTTGATAGACATTTTTATCCAGGCAGGAGCCAACATTTTGTCCCCTTCCTGCGGACCCTGTTTAGGGACGGGACAGGGAATACCAGCCGACCAAGTTAATGTTATTTCAACGGCAAATAGAAATTTCAAAGGACGAATGGGAAACAGAGAAGCATTTATTTACCTTGCTTCTCCTGCCACTGTTGCTCACTCGGCATTAAAGGGAAAGATTTCCGACCCAAGAGAAACGCCAACCCAAGATGTATTTTCCTATCCCAAACAGCAAAGCCTTACCGTGGATATAAAGGAAGGAGATGATAGATTGCATGATAAAATTTGGAATTACGCGGATATTGATAACATGAACACCGACCAGATGTTTGCAGGGAATTTGACATACGCCGTTAAAAGTTCCGAACCCGAAAAGATATTGCCTCATTTGTTTGCGGGAGTAGATAAGAATTTCGCCACCAAAGTAACGCAAGGGGATATTATTCTGGCAGGTTATAATTTCGGATGCGGCAGTTCGCGGGAACATCCGGCTACAGGATTGGCTTATGTCGGTATAAAGGCTGTTATATGTAAATCGGTAAACAGAATTTTTTACCGTTCGGCAATTAACCAGGGGTTACCTATTATTGTTTTACCGGAAGCAGTAGAAACCTTTATAAAAGAAGATACTGTCGCGATTGATTTTGAGAAAGGG
>JAISDH010000344.1 GCA_031264975.1 Bacteroidales bacterium | reverse complement strand
AAAGCAACAACAAACCTCGTTTGTGCGAAGCAACTAATATTACATGTATACGCGAGCGCGTAACTACTTGATTCCTGTGTGTGTGTGTGTGTGTGTGTGTGTGTGTGTGTGTGTGTGTGTTACAGAAATTTTAGACATAGAAATAGCATTAGCAGAAAAAGTAGTATAATCTACCCTTCCTTCTATAGAGAGATAAAGTTCAGGGCAACTTTGCCCGTTCCGTATTTGCTGTAAGCCCATTTCCGTACTAATAGAAAATTTCATATATACTGTCAATATTTAAAATCGCTGCAAAGATAACACAAATTTTTGGATAATATTGTATTTAGACAATTTTTTTTTAGGGGCTTTTTTCCCGTGAAAGTTATAATAAATTGGGAAACAAGCAACAAGCAGGCAAGCCGAGAAAATAATGATTAATGTTTTTCTCTCTTTTACTCTTTGTATTTTACATCTTTTTAGCACGCAGATAACACAGCTTTAAAAAGATAAACACAGATTATCTGCGAAAATCCTTTTAATCTGCGTCATCTGCGTGCTGCTCGTGGCTTGCCTGCCTGTTGCCTGTTGCTTGTTGCCTGTTGCTTGCTGCCTTTTTCCCTTTCGCCCTTGTTTTATTTCGGCGGATAATCTGTTGAATAATGCAGTCCGAGGCTTTCTTTTCTTTTCATAGCTTCTCGGATGATTAGGTAGGCGGTTCCTACCATGTTACGTAATTCACAGATTTGTTTTGTGACTACTGAACGTTGGTAAAGCGCTTCGGTTTCTCGGTGGAGAATATTCAAGCGGTCGAACGCTCGTTGTAAACGTAAATCGGAACGGACAATGCCTACGTAATTACTCATGATAGATTGTAGTTCTTTAACGCTTTGGGTTATCAATACCATTTCCTCGTTAGACACAGTACCTTCTGCGTCCCAATTGGGAATCCCTTCCTGAAAAGAAGTTGTGTTTAGCTTTTTAGTCGCGTCTATACATGCGCGGTGGGAAAATACCAACGATTCCAACAGCGAGTTTGACGCTAAACGATTCGCCCCATGAAGCCCCGTAGAGGAACATTCCCCTAACGCATACAAGTTTTCTATCGTAGTGGCTCCCCACTGGTTTACGTAAATGCCCCCGCAAGAATAATGAGCGGCAGGCACAACCGGTATCATGTCTTTTGTTGCGTCAATGCCAACGCTCAGACATTTACTGTATATGTTTGGAAAATGATTGAAGAAAATAACCTTATCCAAATGTCGCGCATCTAAAAAGACATGGTCGTCTCCGCTAATTTTCATTTCATTGTCTATCGCTCTGGCAACAATATCCCTGGGAGCCAAAGAACCCCGACTGTCGTATTTCCCCATAAACTCGTTTCCGTTCAGGAGCTTTAACCTTGCGCCTGCCCCCCGCAATGCCTCTGTTATCAGAAATGCGGGTCGTTCTGTGGGATGATAGAGAGCGGTGGGATGAAACTGTACAAATTCCATTCCGCGTACAAGTCCCTTTGCGCGATGCACCATGGCAATGCCGTCTCCGGTGGAAATGGGGGGATTGGTCGTATTACCATATACGTTTCCAATGCCTCCCGTTGCGACGATTGTACATTTTGCCAACACCGGTTCTACCTTTTGCGTGTGGGGATTGTAGACGTATGCGCCATGACAATGTATGTCGGTGGAATGTTTTGTAACAATGACTCCTAAATGATGTTGGGTAATGAGTTCTACGGCATAATACTTCTCCAGAATTTCTATTTGACTGTCTTCCTTTGCCTGACGATAAAGTTTCTGTTGAATCTCCAAACCGGTTTCATCTTTATGATGCAAAACACGAAACTCCGAATGACCGCCTTCTTTCGCCAAATCATATTTTCCGGACTTGGTTTTGTCAAAATCAACGCCCCATTGAATAAGGTCTTTTACCCGTTCGGTGGATTCGGTAATGGTAATGCGGACAATTTCAGGGTCGGACAATTCGCATCCGGCAACCATGGTATCTTTAATATGTTTTTCGTAGGTATCGGGGTCGTATGTTACGGCGGCAATTCCACCCTGTGCATAACGCGTAGAGGTTTCTTCCGCCGTGTCTTTGGTGATGATACATACTTTCCCGTACTTTCTCGCCTTTAGCGCAAAACTCAAACCCGCAATACCGGAACCAATCACTAAAAAATCAACGCTGTTCATCTATTATTTTCTTTTCAATAAAATCCTTATCGCAGGGGGAACAGTACTCTTGTTCGTTTTCAAACTCTATGGTAACATGTTCTATCCCTTCCTCTTTCATCAATATTCTGATTTGTTCTTTAACAGGCGCCAACTCTTCCAGAGAATTGTTTTCCTGCTTCACAACAACATGAGCGCTTGCCACATTATACTGACCATCCAAACTCCATACATGCAAGTCATGAACAGATTCTATAGCCGGAATGGTTTCCACTTTCTGTTTCAGTTTATATATATCCATATCCAGCGGAACGCCTTCCAGAATCACTTTCAACGCAATTCTCATATTTCGTACCACATTATATAATATAAACAGAGCAATACCTATGGATAACAAAGGGTCGAGTATCGGTAAATCGACAAAAAACATGACAATACTTACAACCAATACCGCCGCCCAACCCAAAACGTCTTCCAACAGATGCAAAGAAACCACCCGTTCATTAACGCCTTTCCCTTTGCTTGTGCGCCATACGGCAAATCCATTGACAACAATCCCGATAATGGCTAAGATAAACATTCCTTCTACCTTAACGTTTTGCGGTTCTATAATGCGCTTCACACATTCGTAAATAACAATGATAGAGCCTATCAGTAATATAATACAATTGAGAAGCGCACCCAATATGGAAAATCGTTTATACCCATAACTGTACTTGATAGTGGGAGAACGTTTTGATAACTTCTCAAAATACCAGGCAAAAGCAAGCGAAATAGAATCGCCCAAATCATGTACGGCGTCGGATATAATCGCAATACTGTTGGTTAGCATACCGCCGACAAATTCTATAAGGGTAAACGAAAGATTAAGCAGAAAAGCAATCGCTATGTTTTGCCTCGACCTGTCTTTGTCTTGATGACTATGACTATGTTTATGCATTCTTCATTTCTTATTAACAATACAAAAATATCAACAACAGTTTCTGTTAAGCAAAAGAGAAAATATCCTCTTTAATAACGATAATGGTCAGCCTTGTAAGGTCCTTCTTTTTTCACCCCGATATAGTCTGCCTGTTCCTGCGTAAGCGTCGTTAACTTAACGCCAATCTTCTTCAGGTGCAAACGAGCCACTTCTTCATCCAAATATTTAGGCAAACGATAAACGTCTACCGGATAATTATTTTTCCATAAGTCTATCTGAGCCAACACCTGATTGGTAAACGAATTACTCATCACAAAAGAAGGATGTCCTGTTGCACAACCCAAATTAACCAAACGTCCCTCTGCCAGCAAAAAGATAGCATGTCCGTCGTCAAAGGTATATTCGTCTACTTGCGGTTTGATGTTTCGCTTACGGATATTGGGATAATGTTCCAGTTTATCCACTTGTATCTCATTGTCGAAATGACCGATATTACAAACAATTGCCTGGTCGGACATTTGTCGCATGTGGTCAATGGTAATAACGTCTCTGTTTCCCGTTGTGGTTACAAAAATATTTCCTTCCGTAATAACATCCTCAACAGGGGCAACTTCAAAACCTTCCATAGCCGCTTGCAATGCGCAAATGGGGTCAATTTCCGTTACAATCACCCTTGCGCCATAAGAACGCATAGACCTTGCACAACCTTTTCCAACATCTCCATAACCCAAAACAACAACCACTTTTCCGGCAATCATCACGTCGGTAGCCCGTTTAATCCCGTCAGCCAAAGATTCCCGACAACCGTAAAGATTATCAAACTTTGATTTGGTAACCGAATCGTTCACGTTAATGGCAGGAATCAACAATTCTCCGCGTTCCATCATCTGATACAAGCGGTGAACGCCCGTTGTTGTTTCTTCGGAAACGCCCTTCAAGTCAACCACAACCCTATGCCAATGTTGAGGGTCTTCGGTAAAGATGGTCTTTAATGTTTGCAGTATCACGGCTTCTTCTTTAGAGTTCGTATTCGCATCCAATAAAGACGGATTGTTTTCAACGGCATATCCTTTATGAATCAAAAGCGTTGCGTCGCCGCCGTCGTCTACGATAAGTTGGGGACCTTTCCCGTTCGGAAACGATAACGCTTGTCGAGTACACCACCAATAATCTTCCAACGATTCGCCTTTCCATGCAAACACTGGGATTCCTTTTGCGGCAATAGCTGCCGCTGCATGGTCTTGCGTAGAAAAAATATTGCAACTCGCCCAACGCACGTCTGCTCCCAATTCAACAAGCGTCTCAATAAGTACCGCTGTTTGGACAGTCATGTGTAATGAACCGGATATACGTACATCTTTCAATGGTTGTTCTTTTCCGTATTTTTCACGGATAGATACCAATCCCGGCATTTCTTTTTCTGCTATCTCTATTTCTTTTCTTCCAAAGTCGGCAAGATTCATGTCTGCCACTTTATAATTTAATGTATTTTCCATCATTTGACGTCAATTTTATTTGTATATATATTTTCTAAAATAGTTTTCAATTCTTCGCTTGATATTCCCTGTTTAATTTCTCTGTCGATGCAGCAGGAAATAGCGCCTGTCTGTTCGGAAACAACAACGGCAATAGCGTCTGTCAGTTCCGTAATTCCGATTGCCGACCGATGCCGTAATCCCATAGAAGACGGAATGTTTTCCTGATGGGATACGGGTAAAATACATCGTGCCGCCACCATGGTTTGTTGATTAATAATCAAAGCGCCGTCGTGCAGCGGCGTATTTTTAAAAAAAATGGTTTCGATTAATTCCCTTGAAGTTCGGGCGTTAATCATTTCTCCTGTTTGAATATATTCTTCCAGATTATGTTCTCTTGTAATGACAATCAAGGCTCCCGTAAACGAAGCCGACATGTGAACGCAAGCCTGAACAATGGCATTGATTCGAGGAATGTTCTGATGTCTTGTTCGTTCTTTCCATATCAGGAAGTTTGCTTTTTTGAGCGGATTCTTGCTACCAAGAAATAACAGAAACTGCCGTATCTCCGGCTGAAACACAATAATAAGCGCAATAATACCCACACTGACAAACTGCCCTAACAATTCGGATAACAACTCCATTCGGAAAAGCACCACCAACTTCCATAAGATATAAAATGAAAGTAAGCCAAAGAAAATATTAAATGCTGCCGTTCCCCGAATAAGGCGGTAGAGAAAGTAAAACAAAAGCGCCACTGAAATAATATCCAGCACGTCTACAACATGTATATTTAAAAAATCAAGGAAAGGTAATATATTCATACGGCAAATTATTTTTTAGGTTTATATTTAGATTCGGCAAGGATTTTTTGAGCATCAATTTCCTGCATAAGGTCTTGGATAGGCTTTTGCGGATTCTTTTCTATCCAGGAACGGCATATTTGCCAGCCAATCCACGCTCCCACCTTTCCGGGAGACTGGTTTCCAAACTCACTTGTAAAGGGCGCTTCTCTAACTAATTTCCGAATAATGATATTGTCTTTTGAATACAGATATTTCTTTTCAATCAAATGTCCCCATATTTTAGCTTCATTGTTGATTACCCACTGTATTTTTTCCTGCGGGTAAGGAAATATAATAGAATCGGCAAGTTCGGGAAGTACGGCTTCGGTAAATAGCAGTCGTTTCCCTTCCAATATCATTTCATCCAATAACGTTCCCTGTATATCCTTATACTTTATATATTGGTAGGACATTTCGCTAAAGCAGTCCGGCAGAATATATTCCTTTGAAAACCGTCGAATAATATATTGCGGCACCGATACTCCCAATTGTTTGTACAACTTGTAATCTTTTCCCAGATACATATCCAATGCAATAATCAGCGTAGAATCATAAAACATGACCGGCATTTCATAATACAGCCCGGTGATAGCCGTATAAATAGCGGGAATATTTGCTTGTGGAAAATAATATTTCAACCGCGAAAAGGACTCATTAAATCCTTTTTCCATATCAGACAGGTCAGGATATTGTTTTTGCACATCCAGATACAGTTGTTTAATCCTTTTGTCGGCAAGATAATTCCTGATTTGTTCCACATTGGCTGAATCGCCCGGATTGTCTCCCACAAAAAAGTAATAATCTTTTTGCAACGCCACAAGCCCTGCTTTGAGGCTATCTATATGGATATTATTCAATGCCTTTTCGTATCGTTTAATTTTAATATCCATGGATTCCTGTATTTGTTTGACCTTCGACGGATTGACGCTCGGCTTATTTGAATTCTTCCTGTTACACGCAGAAAAACCCAAACAAAAAATCACTATTACCCAAACTAAATACTTCTTCATTTTATAATCTTATAATCTCTTTAATTACAAAAAAATACAGAAACTATTCCCGCATTTTTATTTTGTTGCAAAAGTACACTATTTTTTTGGTTGCCGCCTGTTTTTTTACCTTGTTTTTATCCCAATCTTTAATTTGAAGCGTTGCGCCAAGCGTGGAAAAGAGAGGCAAGGTACAGGGGACAAGGAACAAAAAGGAGCAAGTTTCTACTTATTATTTGTTGCCTTCATTCTTTCTTCCTTTCTATATCTTATTTCTTTCTTATAGCCGCCTTATAGCTATCCTATAGCTACTTTTATAGCTACCTTTATAGCTACATTGGAGCTACATTGGAGCTACATTGGAGCTATATTGGAGCTATACCAGAGCGAGCATAGAGAAAGCATGGAGCGAGCATAGAGAAAGTATAGAGAAAGCATAGAGCGAGCATAGAGCGAGCATAGAGAACAATTATAGATAGCTTGGAAAAATGTCTGTAAATGAAAATTATATACAAGTGAAAAAATAACTACCTTAGAGAAATCTTAGAGAAAGTGAAAAAAGAAAACTATAAATGAGAGAGATATATAAGAGAGCTTAGAGAGAGCTTAGAGAAAGATTAGTAAAAAACTACCAATGAAAGATATAAATAGGAAACAAGCCATGAAGAGGAGAGAAGAAATAAAGGACACGCAAGCCATGAAGAAAAGGGGACGACAAGTACAAACAACGAGCATTTCCTCGTGGCTTGCCTGCCTGTTGCTTGCAGCTTGTTGCCTGCTGCCCTTAATATGTTTTGTACCCGAAACAAGACTCGAACTTGCACAACCGTTTGGTTACTACACCCTGAATGTAGCGCGTCTACCAATTCCGCCATTCGGGCAA
>JAISDH010000304.1 GCA_031264975.1 Bacteroidales bacterium | reverse complement strand
AAGGGTCCTTTGGCAGATTATGCGGGAAAAATTACAGGTCTTTCATCTGTTGTCAGGGAAGATGCTGTTCATTATGCTATTTCTTGCGTAAGTATGGAAATACATTCTCGAATAGATATCCAACATATATATTATGCCGAAATTTTCCACACAAACAACGTCTCTCGCCATCTTTTATATAAGGATTTGTTGTTGTCAAGCTACAATGCATCTGCAATATCTTCATGGAAAGAAAAACAACCTCTGGATATGGAAAATACGGCTGCCCATCAACAAAATCGGTTTAGTGTTTATAAGGCAGATGCAATGATAGAAAAATACGACACAACCTATATTCAGGAAGTTTTTGATACTATTGTGGTTCAAATCCCTAAAATAACAAAAAGACTGCTCGCAAAACCCACACAACAACAGGCAGAAGAAGCGATAAAAACAATTGAAATGATACGTGAAGCCCGCTGGTTACTGATTAACGGAGACCATGAAACAGATTATTCCAATCTTGAACTGATGCTGTCGGAATTGCAAAACAAGGAAAATGAATATTTGGCTCTTTTTAAGGGTATCACCGAAAAAGAAACATTGTTGTATACCTTTACCATACAGCCTTCACAAAAAGGGTCTACTATTTCGTTGCCTTTATTTCGATTTTCGGAAAAGTCCGGAATAGGAGACAGAGGAGATGGCGAAAAAATAAACTATGTTCTTCGTCTAACCTCAAAAGGGATTCACGAAGCGGTTGAAGAGGTGGACAAAAAATTAGCAGAATCCCAATCAAACAAAAAGAGCCGAGACAATAAAAATGTTTTATATTATCGCAAACCGCAATACTTTCTCTTTTCCCTCTATAAAGGAAATGATTTGATACAGGATTTTGGCATATACCCTGTTTCCCAATTTGGAGAAATACTACCTTTGCCTTCAAATGTTTCATCGTTTGAAATTGATTCTCTGACCGGCTACTTAAAATACGTGGAAATAAAAGAATAAAAATAAAAACAGTATGGTTACAGCAATATATCCGGGTTCATTCGACCCTATTACCAAAGGACATCAAGCGATTGCCTTACGAGCTTCAAATATCTTTGACTGTTTGATTATTGCTATTGGAAAAAATATGGAGAAACGCTGTATGTTTTCATTGGAAGAGCGTCTTCTGCTTGTTCAAAAAACATTTGCCGATATTCAAAAAATAAAAGTAGTTTCATACGAAGGGCTTACTGTCGATTTTTGTAAAACAAATAATATTCGTTACGTGGTCAGAGGTTTGCGTTCCGATATGGATTGGGGGGCAGAATCCGCCATTGCTCATGCCAACAAATTGATGTCTCCTGAGATAGAAACCTTGTTTTTGCTTACAGAACCTCAATATACAGGAGTATCGTCTTCCATTGTAAGGGAGATTTTGGTAAACAGGGGCGACATTTCGGCATTTGTTCCCGACGTTGTATTGAATATGATAAAAAACACACATGGAGATGTATTTTAAAAAACTGTTATTCCTGTTCATTTTTTTTGTACAATATGTTTTTGTTTTTGCAGTCAAGCCTGTTGTAATAGAAGGACAGGCGTCTTTTGCACAGAAAAACCAACTGCGGTTTTATTTTTACAACGACCTATCATTAAAGGAAAAAGTATTGTGTGCATCTACAAACGTAGATAGCGAGGGACATTTCCGTGTTGAGATTCCAACAAATGAAACTGTTTTACTTATTATTGCTTTCAACACCACATACGGATATATCCTCATAGAACCGGAAAAACGTTATCAAGTAGAACTGTCTGCCGACGAAAATCTACTAAAACGGATTGATGCGGAACTGTTGGGAGGAATGATAGAAACCCGTATCGTTCCTGTTGATACGGCAGAACTAAACTATAAAGTGAACCGGTTTGACAAATACTTTTCCTATTTTCTTTATTTATATTCTTCCTACATATATCAGAACATACCGATACCGACATACGATAGTTTAATCGGATTACTCACGGAAAAGTTTCCCATTGATAGCGCATCCATAGATTATTATTCTGTCTACGTTAAATATAGAATTGCCGAAATTGACTTATTATATTACCACAAAAACAAAGACAAGCTGTATAGCAAATATTTGGACAGTCCTCATATTTTCTATAATAATATTGCCTACATGGATTTTTTCGACAGTTTTTTTGAAGGATATTTATATACCGGAACACGAAAAATACCACACAAAATACTGTACGATAATATTAATCTCAACCGAAATTATTATAAGCTTCTGGACGAAATGGGAAAAGAATCGGTTTTGGTAAATGAGAAAATTAGAGAACTGGTATTTATAAAAGGATTGGGTGAATTGTATGAGTTGGATTTTGAGTTTAGTCAAAACAACATTTTGTATTTGTTGTTCCAAATGAGTAAAGAATCAAAATTTGAAGAGCATCGCAAAATGTCGGCGAACTTGATAAAATATTTGACAAAGTTGAAACCGGAAACAAAAGCGCCTGATTTTGTGCTTAAAGACATATATAATTCCTCGGTTAGTATTGGTAGTTTTGAAGGTCGGTATCTTTATATCCATTTCTTTTCAACCTATTGTGAGGATTGTATTAGAGAGATGTTGGTTTTGAAATCAATCCAGGAAAAATATAAAGACAGTCTGCAAATTGTCAGTATAATGGTTGACTTTGAACAGGCGAATTTGTATCATTTTGTCAATTCTCATAAAGAATTTGATTGGACGTTCTTACATTTTGGCGGAAATTTCTCTTTTATAGACGCCTATAAAGTATATGGATTACCGCTTGGGCTTTTAATAAATTCCCAGGGAAACATTGTTAGCTATCCTGCAAAATCTCCAACTCAAGGACTACGCAGACAAATTTTCGCCATTTTTCCCATGGTTGAAACGCCTCCTTTGTTGGATAAAAACAGGTATTAGCTCGTATATGATTATAATGCAACAAATTATCATGTGAAAAATATTTCAAGAAAATGTCAAAAGTTCCTGCAAAATCTGTTATCTTTGCAGTTCCATTTAATGATATGGAATGAAAAATTTTAAGTAAAAAAAATATAAGGTTAAAGTAAACAAACTAAAACAAAAAATTATGGATCTAAAAAAATTAATGGCTGATTTAGAAGCCAAAAATCCATCTCAACCACTATATTTGCAGGCAGCAAAAGAAGTGTTGGAAACTATTGTAGATTTCGTAAACGAAAACCCTCAATACGATAAATATGCTATCGTAGAGAGGATTTTGGAACCGGAAAGAATTGTGAAATTCAAAGTAACGTGGGTAGATGACAAAGGTCAAATACAAGTTAACCGTGGTTTCCGTGTTCAACACAACATGGCGATAGGCCCCTATAAAGGCGGTTTACGTTTTCATAAGTCGGTAACTGAAGATACAATGAAGTTTTTAGCGTTTGAACAAACGTTTAAGAACTCGTTGACTACACTCCCCATGGGAGGCGGAAAAGGCGGTTCCGATTTTGACCAGACGGGTAAGTCTGAAGGTGAAGTTATGCGTTTTTGTCAAGCCTTTATGACCGAGTTACAAAAATATATCGGAGCAGAAACCGATGTTCCTGCAGGAGATATAGGCGTTGGCGCTCGTGAAATCGGCTTTATGTATGGACAGTACAAACGTATTAGAGGAGAACATGTTGGCGTTTTAACAGGAAAAGGATTAGAATGGGGAGGTTCTCTCATTCGTCCGGAAGCAACAGGGTTTGGCGCTGTTTATTTCTTGGAAGGTATGTTGAAAGAAAATAAAGACGGCATTAAAGGAAAACGAGTTGCTTTGTCCGGATTTGGAAATGTTGCATGGGGCGCGGCTCTTAAACTTGAAGAATTGGGCGCTAAAGTTGTGGCTATTTCTGGTCCCGACGGATATATCCTGGATGAAGACGGTATTACCGGCGACAAAATTGCCTACATGAATGACTTAAATGTAACCCGTAACAATGTTGTGGCTCCGTTTGCAAAGAAATATCCTTCGGCGAAATTCTTTGCAGGTAAAAAGTCATGGGAAGTAAAGGTTGACGTTGCTATTCCGTGCGCTATCCAGAACGAATTGGACGAAAAAGATGCGAAAACTTTAATTGCCAATGGCGTTAAATATGTAGTAGAAGCGTCCAATATGGGATGTACGGCAGAAGCGGTTACGGCATTACAGAAAGCAAAAGTTGGCTTTGCTCCCGGTAAAGCGGCAAATGCAGGTGGCGTTGCAACTTCCGGCTTGGAAATGTCTCAAAATTCCATGAAACTTTCCTGGTCTGCAAAAGAAGTTGACGAAAAATTGAATGCTATCATGACCAGTATTCATGATAACTGCGTAAAACATGGTAAAGGAAAAGACGGTTATATTAACTATGTAAAAGGCGCGAATATCGCAGGCTTTATTAAAGTTGCCGATGCGATGATTGCACAGGGAATTGCCTATTAGTTTTTTCCATTGTTAAGCAGTAAAGAGACTGTTCAAAAAGTTTTTCTCTCTTTGGAAATATTCCAAAACAGAAAAGTAACTTTTTGAATGGTCTCTTTTTTTTTGACTTTGTATGGTGGACGAGTGGACAAATAAACAAGTGGACAAGTGAACGAATAGAAGAAACGGAAAGCGAAAAACAACGGGATATAGCGAAGATGCGACGCCCAGCGGGATATTCATTGAGTAATATCACCATATTGCGTTCGCGGTATCACCGTATTGCATTCGCGGTATCACCGTATTAGCATACACGGTTCCGCCGTATTAGTATACACGGTTCCGCCGCATTGCATTCGCGATATCACCGTATTAGTATACACGGTTCCGCCGTATTAGTATACATGGTTCCGCCGTATTGCGTTCGCGATATCACCGTATTAGCATACACGGTTCCGCCGTATTAGCATACACGGTTCCGCCGTATTAGTATACACGGTTCCGCCGTATTGCAAAAACGGTTCCGCCGTATTGCGAAAACGATATCACCGTATTGCGAATGAATAGAAAAGACACTGATTAATATTAGATTACAAAAGATGAAATAAGAAAGCTGCAAGGCGCAAGGAAGGAATAGCGAAGGGAACAAACATTAACCCGTTTATCCCTAATCGTTAATCATTGTTTTTGAATGTCACAGAAGGGACTAAATATGGATAATCCATTGCAGACTACGTATAGCGAAGGTTGTAGAGACGTGATGTGTCCCTTTTCCGTGTAGCGATATGAAGACGCGACGCATCGCGTCTCTACACAGAATAGCGTAAACGCTACTCAACAGCGATACATCCTGATTCAAACAAGTTAGGGCGTTGCTTGCAACGCCCCAATTAATCATTAACCGTTAATCATTATTTTTCTATCCTGCTACAATTTCGGTCATATTATCCGATTGAAGATAATGATTTGCCAATTCTAATAGTGTGTGAGGGGTTATGGTTTTAATAGTCTCTATATAGCGGCTCCAATAATCGGACGCAAAGTTATAATCGTTAACCAACATAGTACGGT
>JAISDH010000272.1 GCA_031264975.1 Bacteroidales bacterium | reverse complement strand
AAAGTAAAAGTCACTATAACTTTAAACAGTAAAAGTGTTGATTTTTTCAAACGGTTTGCGGAGATAAATAACGTAAAGTATCAAACAATGATAAATAATGTATTGGATTTATATGTACAAAAATACAAAGACAGAATAAAAGTGTAAAATGCCCAACTTCGCATAACAGGACTGTTTACGCTCTTTTGTCCCGCAGGCCTTACCTGACCAGTAGGCGGCTCGGGCTCCGGCCGGAACGCTAGACGAAATTGGGCTAATTGGTAAAAAATGTATAAAAAATCATACTGAAAATAGATAAAATAGATATTGAAATATAAAAAATAGTATGATATACTATAAATATGGGCAATAGAATTTATTTGGATAATTGCAGTTTTAATCGTCCTTATGACGATCAAACAATATTACGAAACTATCTGGAGTCGGAAGCTAAAACATATATACAAATACAAATTATTAATAAGGTTTTTGAACTTGTATGGTCATATATGATGGATTATGAAATTTTTTTTAACCCGTTTGACAATAGAAGAAATCAGATACAAAAATGGAAAAGCGTTGCAAAAATCAATATACAATATTCTGAAAGCAATATATTATTGGCAAAAGAGATACAAAAACAAAATATAAAAGTAAAAGATTCAATCCATGTAGCATGTGCAATTGAGGCGGAATGTAAATACTATATTACAACCGATGACAAACTGTTAAATAAAAATATTGACAATATTATCATAACTGATCCAATAGACTTTATTAAACAGTTGGGAGTATAAAAATGAAAACAGACACATTGATAAAGAATGAGGGAATGGAAATATTGGCAAAACACTTAGGTATGGTAGAGGCAGAGCGTTTTGTAATGCTGATTCAAAGAGAACCATTTGATTATACCAAATGGCAAGAAAACCTGTTTGAAAATATGACTATTGAAGAATTAGCAAAAAAAGCCGATGAATACGTTAAAAAGAACAAATGATATACCATTAGGGAAGTTGCTAAAAAATATATTTCCCACAAAGACACAAAGTTCACAAAGAAAATTAGAATGATTGAAGAGTAAGTTTATTATTTTAATTGAGATAGTAAAATTTCTGTCATTTATTTTAATTTCTTTGTGCCTTTGTGGGATATAATTTTGAATTTTTAGAGATTCACTGAATCAGTTGTACTTTGTATGTTCGTGTTCAAGAAAATTAGAGAGAATATTTTGATGAATATTAAAGAACTTGAGTTTGCTGTTTTTTGTATTGAGAATATAGCGGAACGGTTGTCATTAAACGGCAAAACAACGTACAAATTGCTTTCCGAAGACAGTACCATTCTTGATGAATATATTATTCCAAGTTACGATGTCTTGCACACACAAAGTAAACAATATATTGTTGATGACATTATTGATTTTATGAAAGCAAAAGGATTGTTAAAATGATACTTTATCATGGTTCCTATTTGCAGATCGATAAACCGGATATTGCTTTTTCGCGGGATAGACTGGATTTCGGTAAAGGATTTTACACAACACCAATACGCGAACAAGCGGAAAAATGGTCAATACGCTCAAAACGTAAATATGGTCAAGGCATTATTTCGTTGTATGAGTTTAATGAAGTTGCGATGAGGTCGGCGGCAAGTGTGTTGGAATTTGCAACGTATTCAGAGGAATGGGTTGAATTTATTGTTTCATGCAGATCGGGAGATGATGTCGGCGAATATGATGTTGTTATTGGCGGAGTTGCGAATGATGACATATTTAATACGTTGCAATTGTTCTTTCGTGGGTTTATTGACAAATCCGAAATGTTAAAACGGTTACGTTACGAAAAAACGAACAGTCAATATTGCTTCCGAAATCAGATTATTATTGACAAGTACTTAAAATTTATAACAAGCGAAATAGACAGTAGCCAATATAACCCGCTTGCCGAACAGACAAGACAATAAACTACGTGAGTATCACTCGTCACTAATTTAAAACAATTTTAGTAATATGATGAAAGCAGACCGTACATTATTGCAATTGAAATTTGGTTCTGTCATTGTGGCTTATGCAAAAAATAAAAATATACCGCTCCGTACAGCAATGGATATTTTTTACAAATCCGAATTATACGACGAGATAAACGAGGGAATTGCCGACTTGCATTGCCGTAGCGACGGCTACCTCGTCGACGAATTGCAACTCGAAATAGAACACAAAAATTAAAATCGTTGACACAAGAGCTATCGAAAACTTAAAAAATTTAAGATAGAAATAAATATTGAACACGAAAGACACGAAATGTGATTCTCGCCCTTTTTCGTGCGTCTTGTTCAAGAAAATAAAAAAACGATGTTGCTTTTAGTATATTGGGACGGACTATAAAAAGACTCAAAAAAGATATGTTGATATTTTTGTCTCTATACACGGTAGGAAAAAATTGTAAAATATTTCATTGGGATTTTTGTTAAAAGTTGGCAAACTAGAGCGGGCGGCATATTTGGTTAGAGAACCTTTGCCGACAACGTTTT
>JAISDH010000196.1 GCA_031264975.1 Bacteroidales bacterium | reverse complement strand
CTGCCCGCAAAAATACGCAAGGGTGGCGACAGTATTGAATACGTTTACTCGGCAAAGGGCGAGAAGCTGGCGAAAAAGAAGAACGGAGCCGTTGTAAACTACTACTGCGGCAATATGGTGTATAAAGCCGACCTTACGCCCGAATACGTGATACACCCCGAAGGGCTGGCACTGTACAGCGGAGGCGCATACGGCTTCCAGTTTAACCTGACCGACCATCTGGGCAACGTACGCACGGTACTGAACGCCTCGGCTGCGGTACAGCAGGCCAACGATTATTTCCCCTTCGGCTTAACGCACGCAACGGTTGCAAACATCGCTAAAAACAAATACCTTTACAACGGTAAAGAATTACAGAACGATGTTCTTGGAAGCATTGTTTTTGACCAGCTGGACTACGGAGCGCTCTTTTACGACCCTGTGATTGTACGCTGGCATGTGGTAGACCCCTTGGCGGAACAAAACCGCAGGTGGAGCCCTTATGCTTACTGTTACAATAATCCGTTACGGTTTGTTGACCCTGACGGTAGAGAAACCCGTGTTGCTATGAATGACGATGGAACATATCGAGTTATTGGAGGAGAATTGAATAAGGACAGAAATATTTATGTATATACCCAAGATAAAGACGGCAACTATACCGTAAAAGGAAATTCTATTGGCATAACAACTTCTACCACTTCGTTTTACAATAGCGATGCAAATGATGGCAAAGGTGCTTGGGCAGTAGGTAGTATTATAAATCCTAACGACCAAAGCGGAGATAATTTTTTAGGTGATATTTTTGGTAACAATCCTGCAATGTTTGATGACTATATAGCAAATGCAGGCAACGGCGAAAAATACGATTTCAAAACAACCAACGGAACAGATGCGTCAATAGCAGGAATAGATGAGTATAGGGGAATGCCCATTGGGGTTACAGACAACGGACAAGCCATTTACAGTTCAGCAAGAGATATAGGAAATATGGCTGCTGGATATGTTGCAGGCACTAACGGTATGTCTTGGACTGTTTCAAGGATTGCATTTGACGCATTTCAATCAAAAGTTAGTGGAAGACCAAGTATTGAGGGTATTTCAACAAGAAATGCAGAATATTATGGTTGGCGAATAGGCAGTAACATAGTGAATAATACGCCTACTCAAAAAGCAAACAATTTGTCAAGAAGCATTTGGAACTGGATTACAAAGTAGGAAGTAAATATGAAAAAGTTTGTATTTATATTATTGCTTCCCTTGTTACTTGTGGCTGCATTTGTTGTGTACTGTTATGTTTCTGCGACTATTGAAAATGATAAAACATATTACTTTCCGCAAATAGAAACATATCTAAAAATTTATAAACCACCACTTAATAAATATGGTTATGTGATTTTCAGCAAAGACAGCATTTTTTCATTTTCGAAAAATATTGATTTTGTGAAAATATATAAATCGGAAACAAGTTGGGTAAATTTTATTTTCAATCCTGCGGAAAACAACAAATTTTATATTGTTGATAGGTGGAATAATGTACAAATCAATCAAATAAATTTTGCAGTAAAAAAAATAAACAGAGAAGATACCACTTTTTATGAGCAGGAAGTTATTGTAGGAGTATGTACCCAAATTTTAAAACCGACTTATTTTGAAATTTCTATTGAGGGTTTTTTGCAATCGGTATTTTATACTGATTGCAATGGGATTGAAGAATACCCTATAAAAGCAGAACCAATAAAATAAATTATCAATAATCAAACAGCCCCGCAGTTTTGCGGGGTTTGTTTTTTTGAAACATTGCCGCCGTTGGCGGCAAAGAAGAGGGCAATTTTGCGGCAAAGCCGCAAAGGAAAAAGAAAATAACAAGTACCATCGGGATGGCTTGGCGCAAGTGGTGGTTGAACCGTACTCAATAATGTATTACGACGCCATGCGCGGCTTTAGCATCGAATATAACGTGCTGAACCTGTCGGCAAAAATACGCAAGGGTGGCGACAGTATTGAATATATCTACTTGGCAAAGGGCGAGAAGCTGGTGAAAAAGAAGAACGGAGCCGTTGTAAACTACTACTGCGGCAACATGGTATACAAAGCCGACCTTACGCCCGAATACGTGATACACCCCGAAGGGCTGGCGCTGTACAGCGGAGGCGCATACGGCTTCCAGTTTAACCTGACCGACCACCTGGGTAACGTGCGCACCGTACTGAACGCCTCGGCTGCGGTACAGCAGGCTAACGATTATTTCCCCTTCGGCTTAACGCACGCAACGGTTGCAAACATCGCTAAAAATAAATATCTTTACAACGGGAAAGAATTACAAAACGATGTTCTTGGAGGTATTGTTTTCGACCAGCTGGACTACGGAGCACGTTTTTATGATCCTGTGATCGGCAGATGGCATGCAGTTGACCCATTGGCGGAACAAAACCGCGGACTTAGTCCGTTTGCCTATGGCAGTAACAATCCAATAAACTGGATTGACCCCGACGGAATGCTGGACGACTGGTATACAATTAATGAAAAAGGAATGATTATACGTGAAGAAATAAGACCTAATGAAAATTATGATGTATTAATGACAAAAGAGGCTTATAATACGGGCAACATTAACAATGGAAATAGTATTCAGGTGAATAACAGAAATATTTTACCTACATTAGCAGGAGAGTTTAATATTAAAACCGTAGATAAATTAGCTGGTACAAGAACAACTTATCCAACAGATCCAGTAACGGGGAAAAAGACGATTGAATATGTTCCCAAAAAGATAATTGATGGACATGCTGCAATAATATCTTCAAAAAATGAGGCGAAGAAAATTTTTGAATTTGCAGCAAGTAATTCAAACGTAGAATGGAGCTTATCAGGGTATAAAAACGGAAAATGGGTTGTTGGTACAACTCATGAAAATGCTTTAGCCCCCACTTTTTCATTATTGGGGGAAGGATATACTTTTGACAATAAAACATATGATGCTCATAGTCATTCGGGAAGTAGCCCACGTATTGATTTTAATCCCTCATCAGCAGATATTTATAGTGCAAGAAACCTAAAAAGTATAAATCCTTCTGCAAAAAATTGGTTGTTCATGCCTAAGAATCCGGAACGAAAATGGATGGAAATAAAATAAATACAATATGAAATATATTAACTTATTAGTAACACTAACTATAATCTTGTTATTTGTTGTTTGTTGTAATCAAAAATCAAAAGAACTAAAAATAGATTTGAAATCTCAAAATCTGGTTAATTTAACAAAGTTGGCTTATGAATACAGGAATGATAGTATATTTCCTGAGATATGCCAACTGTTAAATGATTCGATATTAATCAAGAACAAATCTTTTTTTATGTTTCCAATTTTTATAAATGAAGTAATTGATGTTGACTTAAATAAACATGATACAATCATAGGCTTTTCAGGATTTTATAGTTATATTTATAATGAGTTTCGTAATGATGCGGCAACTTTTTATGTACTCATTGATAATGATAGCATATTTATAGATCATAGCTTCTATGATATTTCAGATATAAAACAATTAGCCGAAGATTTTATTTCTCGTGCTCACAAAGAATATGGCGACTATGCAAAAGATAAATATAAATCAAAATATTTTGGAGAAACAGAAGTATCTATAGTTAACATAGTAGTGATACTAACTATTGGTAATAGTTCTACTATTATAGGATGGAAGCTTTGTTTTGATTGTCTACATGAATTATTTTCAATTTTTGAGGATGAGCAAAACAATATTGCTTTACAAAAATGGAATAAACCATTCAATTCTTTGTCAAATGCAGAAAAAATAGGCATATTGGAAGTTGCTCCTTATCGAATATGCTTAAATCTAAAAAGATAGAAAATAATATTCCTAATTATTAGAAAATAAGTGTATTTAGAAGTAGCAGTTTACTGCTCCCTCTTTTTTGTTTATAAGCTTAAAAATAATAAATACTTTTACAACGGAAAGGAATTACAAAATGACGTTCTTGCCGGTATTGTTTTCGACCAGCTGGACTACGGAGCACGCTTTTAAGACCCGGTTATCGGCAGATGGCATGTGGCAGACCCAATGGCGGAACAAAACCGCGGACTTAGTCCGTTTGCCTATGGTAGTAACAATCCAATAAACCGGATTGACCCCAATGGAATGCTGGACGACTGGTATGACGATGGGAAGGGAGATCACCGTTGGCTGGGAAGTCAGGATAAAGAGATTGAAATAGACGGAGTTAAATATAGCAATATAGGCGAAAATTATTTGTCTGTAAATGGTGATAACGCAACATTATTCACACAACATACAAACGATAAGGGCGAACTTT
>JAISDH010000111.1 GCA_031264975.1 Bacteroidales bacterium | reverse complement strand
CTGTTTCAAATGAAATGATTAACTTTGGAGCCACAAATAAATAATAAAACAAATTTGATAATTAGATATATATGATAAAATTTACGCATTTGCATGTCCACTCCTATTATTCTGTGCTGGACGGGATGTCTACCATTTCAGGATTGATTGACAAAGCAGTTCAGTCGGGGATGTATTCAATAGCCCTTACCGACCATGGAAATATGTATGGGATTAAGGAGTTTTTTGATTATGCAAAAAAACAAAAAGGAAAAGTTAGTTCCGATTTGAAAAAGTTAGAAGAACAATTGGCTGCAGCCGAATCGGAAAAACAAATAGCCGAAATGGAAAAGCAGTTAGTTGAATCGGAAAAGCAAATAGCCGAATCGGAAGATCAGAGAATCGCATCGGAAAGGCAGATAGCCGTATTGGAACAGCAGATAACCAAACTCAAAACAAAAATAGCAGAGAAAACAACAGCGTTAGAATCTCCCGATTTCAAACCGATATTAGGTTGTGAAGTATATGTTGCGCGACGTACCCGCTTTGATAAGAGTGATACAAAGTTAGATAAAAGCGGACACCATTTGATTTTGTTAGCAAAGAACAAGAAAGGTTATCACAATTTGTGCAAACTCGTTTCTGCCGGATGGACGGAAGGGTTTTATTATCGTCCCCGCATAGATAAGGATATTTTAGAAAAGTACCATGAGGGATTGATTGTGTCTTCAGCCTGTTTGGGTGGCGAAATTCACAAAAAACTGGAAGTCGGCGATTACGAAGCAGCAAGAGACGCCGCAAAATGGTTCAAGGATATATTTGGAGAAGATTACTATATAGAATTACAACGACATGAAACGAATGTTCCGGGAGGAGATACCGCTGTTTATGAAAAGCAAAAAATACAGAATGAATCTTTGATAGCCATAGCCAGAGAATTGGACATAAAATTAATTGCAACAAACGACGTCCATTTTGTGGAAGAAGAACATGCAGATGCTCACGAAAGATTAATTTGCCTTAGTACGGGGAAGACTTTAGAGGACGAGAATCGTCTGCGTTACACCAAACAGGAATGGCTGAAAACGCCTGAAGAAATGGAGGCAATTTTTAAAGACATACCCGAAGCGCTTGAAAATACACAGGAAATTGTAGACAAGGTCGAATATTATTCGTTGGATAGAGACCCTATCATGCCGACATTTAGCATTCCGGAAGAATTTGGTACGGAAGAGAATTATCGAGAAAAATATACTCACGAAGACCTGCTTGCAGAGTTTGAACCCGATGAAGAGAGTAAAGGAAGAATAGAAAAACTGGGTGGATTTGATAAGGTTTATCGTATAAAATTAGAGGCTGATTATTTACGAACGTTGACCATGGAAGGGGCTGTGGCGCGCTATGGAGAAAATTTGAATCCGGAGATAAAAGAACGTCTCGATTTTGAATTGGACGTAATGCGTAATATGGGTTTTCCGGGTTATTTTTTAATTGTACAGGATTTGATTCAAGAGGCGCGTAATATGGGTATTTCGGTAGGACCGGGACGAGGTTCTGTTGCCGGTTCGGTTGTTGCCTATTGTTTGGAAATTACGGATGTAGACCCTTTGAAATATGATTTACTGTTTGAACGTTTTTTAAATCCCGACCGTATTTCCATGCCGGATATTGATATTGATATCGAAGACGAAGGCAGGGGAAAGGTATTGAACTGGATAATGGAAAAATACGGGAAAGAACGAGTTGCCCAGATAATTACTTACGGAACAATGGCAACCAAATCAAGTATCAGGGATGTTGCGCGAGTTCAGAAATTGCCTTTAGACGTTTCCAATCGTTTAGCCAAATTGGTACCGAATAGTTTTCCTGACGAAGATGATAGAAAAGTGCATGTTACGCTTGAAAAATGTCTCGAAATGATACCGGAATTAAAGGAAGCGAGCGTTTCTCCCGATCAGAATATTGCATCTACTATAAAATATGCCGGTCTGTTGGAGGGAACGGTACGTCAAGTGGGCGTTCATGCCTGCGGCGTAATTATCGGAGCGGATGAACTGACCAATTTTATCCCTATAGCCACCGCTAAAGATAAGAAAACGGGAGAAGATAAGGTAATTACCCAGTACGAAGGTTCTTCTGTAGAGTCGGTAGGCATGTTGAAGATAGATTTCCTGGGATTGAAAACGCTTACTATTATTAAAGAAGCGATTGATAATATAAAAAAATCCAAAGGAGTAGACTTAGACATTAACGCGATTAGTCTTGAAGATGAACTGACCTATAAACTTCTTAGTGAAGGAGCCACTGTGGCGATATTTCAATTTGAATCTGCCGGAATGCAAAAGCACATGAAAGACTTAAAACCAACTCGGTTTGATGATTTGATAGCCATGAATGCCTTGTATCGTCCTGGTCCCATAAAATTTATTCCTCAGTTTATTCGTCGAAAACATGGATTAGACCCGATAGAATATACTTTTCCTGAAATGGAAAGTCGTTTGCAGGAATCGTATGGTATTGCCATTTATCAAGAACAGATAATGCTTATGAGTCGTGATTTGGCGGGGTTTACTCGTGGACAGTCCGACGAATTACGTAAGGTAATGGGAAAAAAATTGGTAGATAAAATGCCCGCCTTTAAAGGTAAATTTATAGAAGGCGCTACCAAACGGGGTTTTGGTCCCATAGACAAGTTGGAAAAGATATGGAATAGTTGGGCAGAGTTTGCAAAATATGGCTTTAACAAATCCCACGCTACATGTTATGCCTGGGTGGCGTATCAAACCGCCTTCCTTAAAGCACATTATCCTGCCGAATTTATGGCTGCCAACTTAACCAATAACTTGGATGATATTGAAAAAATATCTATCTTGATAGCTGACTGCGAACGGATGAAAATAAATATACTAAGTCCGGACATTAATGAATCGGGGGCGCGTTTTGCGGTCAATTCCAAAGGCGAGATTCGATTTGGGTTGGCGGCAATCAAAGGCGTAGGACATGCAGCCGTTGAAGATATTATCAAAGAGCGGGAAGAAAACGGAAACTTTGGTTCTATCATTGACTTTCTGCAACGCATTAACCTGCGCACATGCAATAAACGGGTAATGGAAGCATTTGCATCGGCAGGCGCTTTTGATTCTGTGTGCGACGCTCATCGTGCGCAATTTTTCGCGAAAACGGAAGAAACTACCTTCTTGGAAAAGTTATTACGTTATGCCGCCAAATATCAGTCCTCAAAAAACTCTATGCAGGGATCCTTATTTGACGATATGCCGGAAGAAGAAGAACAGGACTTTGGTTTGATATTTCCCCAATGTGCGCCATGGACTTATATGGAGAAGCTGAACAAAGAAAAAGAAGTAACAGGTTTTTATATTTCAGGTCACCCATTGGAAAAGTACCGTTTGGAAATTAATAGTTTTTGTAATTATAATTTTGCCAGCCTTGAAGAAGTCGGCATTCTAAAACGTTTGCAGAATGTTCCGATTTATATGGCGGGAATGGTCATAGACGTTGTTAAGGGAATAGGGAAAAGCGGCAAATCATTTACGAAGATTATGCTTGAGGATTTTCACACCAAGCATGACTTTTTTATCAGGGAGGAAAATATAAAATCTCAGGATATTCCCTCCGAAACATTGGTGATGCTTACCCTCAAATC
>JAISDH010000063.1 GCA_031264975.1 Bacteroidales bacterium | reverse complement strand
CAGACAATACGAATGTTCCCTTTGGTGATTTTAACGGCTGGTTATACCCAACTATCTACGACAAGACAGACAGCGTTCCGACAATTAACCCTGCTATCACGGATGACAAAAAGTTTCCGTTGCAAAAAAGCATTATCTTTAAGGGCAAATCCAAAATAGAAAACGGATATTTTTCCTTCAGTTTCATGACGCCCAAAGATATTAATTATGAGTATGGGATGGGAAAAATAAGTTACTACGCGATGGAAAAGGGAAGGGATGCAAAAGGTTACGATACAGTACTTATCGGAGGCATGAAAGACACCATTATTGATGATAATACCGGTCCGGAGATTACGCTTTATTTTAACGATATGGAAAAGAAGTTTGTCAATGGCGGATTGACTTCCACCACGCCGCTTCTCCATGCAAAACTTGCCGATGAAAGCGGCATTAACACCACCGGAACAGGTATTGGACATGATATTCTTGCTACTGTTGACGGGGACATGTCGAAGAGTATTGTCTTGAATGATTTTTTTGAATATGACACCAACAGTTTTGTCTCCGGTTCATTAAGTTATCTTTTGAGTCCGCTTGCAGAAGGCGCTCACACCTTGACGCTCCGAGCATGGGATATTGTAAACAATATGAACGAAGAAACCATTAATTTTGAAGTGGTGAAGGACGAAGATTTAAAGATAAAACATGTTTTGAATTACCCCAATCCCTTTACTACTTCCACCCAGTTTTTCTTTGAACACAATCGTCCCAATACCTTATTAAGAATCAGGGTTCAGGTATTTACCATATCGGGGAAAATAGTATGGACGCATATAGAATCACAACAAAATTCAGGCTTTCGTTCCAACCCTATTCCATGGAACGGTTTAGATGATTACGGAGACAAACTTGCCAGAGGCATATATATTTACAAACTGCAAGTAATGACTCCGGATGGAAAATCGACGGAAAAAATAGAGAAGATAGCAATCCTGTAATGTATAATAATAATAGTATATATCCTGCGTTTAAGATACATTAAAAACAAATCTTTTTATATGCGTAAAACAATTGGTTCGTTCTCGTGCATTATATGCACTATATTTTCAACGGTATGTGTTGGATATTCCCAAAGTGCTACCGCTACAGGAAAAGTGGTGGGAAAGGAAAATTCCCCTAATGCAATTACAACAGCAGTACCCTTTTTATTGATAGCGCCTGATTCCCGCATGGGTGGAATGGGAGAAACAGGTGTTGCTGTGCTTGATGACGGGAACGCTCAACATTGGAATCCTTCTAAATATCTATTTGCAAAAAATGATTTTGGGTTTTCCATTTCTTACAGTCCATGGCTTGCCGGTTTGCAGGTTGACGATATTTATCATCTCTATTTGTCTGCTTATTATAAAGTAACAAAAATGGATGCTATTTCTTTTTCTCTTCGTTACTTTTCGATGGGGAGAATGGAATTAACGGATATGCAGGGGCTAACCATCATGGAAGCGCGTCCTCATGAATTTGCCATTGACGCCGCCTATTCCCGCATTTTAACCGATGGTTTATCCATGGCAGTTACCGGCAGGTTTATTTATTCTCATCTAAGTACGTACAGCACTACTCAGGATATAAAAAACGGATTGGCGGGAGCTGCCGACATTTCTCTTTTTTATACAAAGAAATTCCCTTCCGGCAAATTATATAATCATAATTTGAATGTAGGATTAAACATATCCAACATAGGAAATAAAGTTTCCTACTCAAGTACGCTTGACCGTGATTTTCTCCCCGCCAATTTCCGTTTGGGCATTGCCTACGACATGTATTTTGACAAGTATAATAAACTGACATTGGCTTTTGATATTAATAAACTGCTGGTAACAACTCCGCCCGTATATAAAACGGATAGTGTAGGCAGAGTAGAGACAGATGATGCAGGAGACCCTATTGTAGGCAAAGGTCGCGACCCCAAGAAAACTTCTCCTGCCGGAGCCATTTTTACTTCATGGGGAGACGCCC
The DNA here is from genome assembly GCA_031264975.1 of Bacteroidales bacterium. Classification (GTDB taxonomy): domain Bacteria; phylum Bacteroidota; class Bacteroidia; order Bacteroidales; family WCHB1-69; genus JAIROC01. Next base: position 5,101 of record JAISDH010000063.1, on the reverse strand, counting down.
CCGGTGGATTTGTAGAAGAGATGAAAGAATTTATTCTAAACTTTGGCTTGGAATATACCTACAACGATTTATTTTCTATTCGTGCCGGCTACTTCAATGAAGCAAAAACCAAAGGAGCCAGAAAATACATGACCTTTGGCATAGGAATAAAGTACAGTGTTTTTGCCATTGACGCCGCATATATATTGCCGGTAGCTTCGCGCAATCATCCGCTTGCAAATACGCTTCGGTTTACGTTGTCCTTTGATTTTGACATTAAGAAGAATTAAAAATTTCTTATCTCAAACTGTATTTATTTTGCTGAGAATTGGATTTGGGTTTGATACCCACAGATTAAGCAATGAAAGAAAACTAATCATCGGAGGGGTTCATATTCCTCATACCAGCGGTTGCGATGGACATTCGGATGCGGACGTTCTAATTCATGCCGTATGCGACGCTCTTTTAGGCGCTGCCAATATGCGGGATATCGGGTACCATTTCCCCGATACAGACCCTCAATACAAAAATATAGACAGTGGACTTTTACTGCAAAAAGTCTACTGTCTTATTTCAAATGAACAATGGAAAATAGAAAACATTGATTCGACCATTGTTATCCAACAGCCCAAGTTATCTCCCTATATAGAGCAAATACAAGACTCCCTTGCCCGTCTTCTGCATATAGAAAGTAACTGTATATCTATAAAAGCCAAAACATCGGAGCGCATAGGTTTTATTGGACGCGAAGAAGGCGTATCGGCTTATTCGGTTGTCCTACTATCCAAGTCATAAAGTCATCAATGAGAAAGTGAATTTAATATTCATCTTCATGAAAAAAGAAATCCTCTTTGGAGGGGTAATCGGGCCATAAATCTTCTATTGAATCATAGATTTCATCCTCTTCCTCTATTTCTCTCAAATTTTCCACAATTTCCATAGGCGCACCCGATCGAATCGCAAAATCAATCAGTTCATCCTTTGTTGCAGGCCATGGAGCATCTTCCATTTTCGAAGCTAATTCTAACGTCCAGTACATGTAAAATCTGTTTTTATATTTTCCGCAAAAGTATAAAAAATACTATAACTTTTCAAGTAAAAATGAAAAAATATTTTCTATTTGTGATGCGTTGAATATCACTCCATTCTATCTCTATTTGTGATTATTTTGCATATTATTTTCCGAAGGAGCAAAAAAACAACTCATCCGATTGTTGTTTTTTTTCATTTACAGCGCCAAAAATAAATGAAAATACAGAATAATTCTGAAGGAGGGGAGGGAAGGGGCTAAAAGATGAAAGGGGAGACGGCAACAAGCAACAGGCAACAAGCAGCAGGCAGGCAGGCCACGAGCAAGAAAACGACAGGTAAAAGGGCGAAAGAGATGAATGGGACAAACATTAACCGTTTATCACTAATCGTTTTCTCGCGAATGCAAGACCGCCTTGTACCTTGTACTTTGTACCTTTTGTCCACTCGTCCTATTCGTCCGCTATAAACAGTTTGTTTCTGTTCATTCTTGTTGTATAGGATTGAATAATTGCCTTTAATTTTTGTTCATATAAAGCAACTTTATCGGGCAGGGTGTTCATTAAATTATGTTGCATGGCTATATCTGTTTGTATGTTGAAAAGCCCTATTGTGTTTTCTCCGTCAAACTGCAAGATAAAGTCGTCTGTAATGTATTGATAAATCCCCGATAGATAGTTCACCGCGTATGGAATATATGTCGAATCAAAAACAGTATTTCCAAATGAAAATAAAGGAACATCCATGTTTATATATGAAAAAATAGAAGGCATAATGTCCAACTGCTGAATGATATCTTTTGGTTGGAAATGATTAGACATTGGATGATAGAAAAGAATAGGAATTTGATATGACATATATCTGTTATCAGGAACAGGTACGGTTCCGTCGCCGGTATGGTCTCCTGTAAATACAAATAAAGTACTGTCATACCAGCTGTAATGCGACAAAGCATTAAAAAACTCACGCAATGCATAGTCCGTATATGATGCAACTGCTAACATGGGATGCTCCCCCTTTTTTATGTCAAGTCCTTTGGCGTCTTTGGGGAGAATAAATGGATTGTGTGAAGACAGGGTCAGAACGCCGGCAAAGAAAGGTTGACGGCTGGTGTTTAATGTTTGTGCAACATATTGTAAAAAGGAACGGTCGCTTATTCCCCACACGCCGTCATAATCTGATGGATTCGGATATTCATTCTTTCCATAATAAGCGTCAAACCCAATCGAACGACAATAACTTTCAATATTCATGGAACCATTTTTTGCGCCATGAAAGAAAATGGTATTATATCCCTTTCTTTTTAATACCTCTACAGGAGAAAAAGAATAGTTATTGGCAAATGAAGATTCTACATAACTCATATCTAACAAGGTGGGTATTCCGCCAAATATGGCAGGTAATGCTTCAATCGTCCGTCGTCCGTTTGCAAAACCATTGAAAGAAATTGATTGATGAAGGAGACTGTCCATAAACGGGCAATATCCCTGATAACCGGCAAGATTTGTATCTCTGTCCTGAATCAAATAACGTGAGAAACTTTCCAAAACAATAACTACTACATTCTTGACCGGATAACAATCTTCTACGCAAGGCGCAATATGCGTGATGACCGGTTTAAAATAAAGTTCGGCTTCTTCCAAATCCTGAAAATAATGTTTTTCGATATTATTTTGTTTAGCAAAACTGTGTATCAGTGTAAAAGGAGTATTGGAAATCAACGCTGCATTTTGAATGGAAGCATATTTTCCTGTATCTATTAATGTAAGAGGTCGTAGTTGGAAGCCTCCTCGCATAAAAATGACCGAAAAAAATAGAAACGTAAGAAAGGTTATTATTTTATAGGAGAAATCTTTCCATGAAAATGCGTGAAATGCAGGTTTGTTGTCTGTCATTCGATTTGTATATTTCACAATGAAGACTATTGCAAACAAGGTGGCAATGAATATTAAAAGCAAATACCAGAATTGTTTCAAAAAGGAAGGCAGTAAAGATTGGAAGTCAAACCCTATTTGAACATAGGAAAAAATATCGGCAGTCATCCGTTTAAGTACGTATGGATAATAAGCCACATCAATACAGGAAACGAGCGCCGCAAACCCATTTATCAGAATAAAATAAGTATCGCTTATTCTTCGGTATAACTTTTTGTAACAAAAGGAAAAAGGAAGTAAAGCAGCAACAATATATGGAGCATTTGTATAGAAGATGGCGGATAAATCAAACTGAATTCCGTACAAAAATAGAGAGAAACGACTGCTGGGAAAATTACCTGCATTTGCTAAATAAAATACCGTACGAAAAATGGCGTATATCAATACAAGAAACATGATGCGAACACATAATGGTCGCAATTGATATTTGATGTAACCCTTAATGGAAACGGAAGACATAGTTTATTTTTTTCTAAAGTAGATATTTAAGGGAGAGCCGGAAAAATCCCAGAGTTCCCGCATTTTGTTTTCTAAAAAGCGCTGGTATGAATCACGCACATATTGAGGCAGGTTACAAAAGAATGCAAAAGAAGGCGTTTTGGTTGGGAGTTGTGTGATATATTTTATCCGTATCACTTTGTCTTTTTGCATGGGAGGGGGATTTTCCGAAATAATAGAAAGCAGGGTTTCATTAAGTATTGAAGTAGGTATTTTTCGTCTGCCATTATGATAGACGGCAACCGCAGTTTCCAACACTTTATAAATACGTTGTTTGTTAATTACAGAAGTAAAAATAATGGGAACGTCATTGTATGGAGCCATTTTTTCACGAATCGTTTTTTCAAATTCGAGATGAGTATTTGCATTCTTTTCAATCAAATCCCATTTGTTGACAGCAACTAATACTCCTTTTTTATTTCGTTGGGCTAAACTCAATATATTCAGGTCTTGCGCCTCAAAACCATTGGTTGCATCACACATAACAATACAAACGTCCGAATTTTCAATAGCGCGAACAGTTCTCATGACGGAATAAAATTCCAAGTTCTCTTCCACACTTTTCTTTTTCCGTAATCCGGCAGTATCAACCAAATAAAAGTCAAATCCAAATCCTTTGTACCGAGAATAAATAGAATCTCTTGTTGTTCCGGCTAAAGAGGTTACAATATTTCTGTCGGTATTTAAAAAGGTATTTATAATCGAAGACTTTCCAACATTGGGACGCCCAATAACCGTAATTTTGGGAATATCTTCGTCCAATTGGTCTTCTGTTGTTGAGAAATGTTTAACCATCTCATCCAGTAAGTCGCCTGTTCCACTTCCCGATATAGCAGAGATAGCATGTAATTGGGGAAAACCTAATGCGTAAAATTCCATTTGGTCGGCATAGTTAGAGGAAGTATCAATTTTGTTGACAACTAAAAACACAGGCTTTTTGGTTGGTCTCAACATTTTAGCAATGTCTTCGTCCAAAGAGGTTATTCCGTCCCTGCCGTCTACCAAAAATAATATTACACTTGCTTCCTCTATGGCAAGATTAACCTGTTTGCATATTTCATTTTCATAAATATCATCTGAGTTAAGTACATAACCTCCTGTATCAATTACAGAAAATTCAATACCATTCCAATTAGACGTTCCATAATTTCGGTCTCTGGTTACGCCGGAAACAGCATCAACAATAGCATTTCGCGTTTTTGTGAGCCGGTTAAACAAGGTAGATTTTCCGGTATTGGGTCTTCCGACCAAAGCAAGGATATTTTTCATTTACTATCGTATTTATTTATTGTAATGCTCTATTCAAAATGCTACTTTTGCGGTTACAGGTTCGTTATTGTTTAAAATAAATCCAAATGAGAAAGTGCAGTATGAACTGCACTATTCTCATTTTTGACAAACAAACAAATAAAATAAATATGTCCCTTTTATTTGGAACACACCATTAATCTTTTAGGGATAGCTAAAACTTCTTTCCTCCTAATTTTTCGTCGGAAACGGTTAGTTTTTTTCGTCCTTTCGCCCTTCTTGCTGCCAAAACTCTTTGTCCGTTAGCAGTAGACATTCTTTCTCTGAAACCATGTTTATTTTTTCTCTTCCGGTTTGAAGGCTGAAATGTTCTTTTCATCTTTATGCTTTATTCTTTGATACAGTGATAATTC
>JAISDH010000044.1 GCA_031264975.1 Bacteroidales bacterium | reverse complement strand
GGAGGAACTTTTATGAACGAGATAAATATCCGGAAAATAAACGACAATTACCCATACGATCTACTCCTTTTGGCTGACGAAACAAAAGAGGGGATTCACAAATACCTTTTTGAGTCGGAGGTTTATACGGCTAGGCTGTCTGATAGCGCTCCTATCGGTGTGTTTTGTTTGTATCCTGTGAATGTAGATACGATAGAAATAATGAACATTGCTGTTTCGGAACAATACCAGAATATGGGAATAGGGAGTCATTTGCTAGCGGAATCATTTAATATAGCCAAAGATCAAGGATATAAAGAAGTTATTGTTGGGACCGCCGATTGTGGTATAAAACAAATACGTTTTTACGAAAGGAACGGATTTATTAAATACGATATCAGAAAAAACTACTTTACGGATATTTACGATATTCCAATCTATGAAAACGGTATCCAGCTAAGGGATATGGTTATGTTGAGGAAAACTATCATTCACGAAATCCAGAAAGGAGAAAAAGCTGACTATAGTCAGTTAATGACTGTCTGGGAAAGTTCCGTCAAAGAGACTCACCATTTCTTGAGAACAGAAGATTTCGAGTACTATAAGAAGATAATCCCCAATTATTTTCCCAATGTCAATTTGTATGTAATCCGCTCAGGAAAGATAATCAATGCTTTTATGGGAATATCGGGCGATAATCTTGAAATGCTGTTCGTTTCGGCAAATTCAAGAGGGAAAGGATATGGAAAAAGCCTTCTTTTGTATGCTCTTGATAACCTTAATGTGAAGAAAGTGGATGTAAATGAGCAGAATTTTCAGGCTGTAGGATTCTATGAAAGATTTGGGTTTAAAGTAATCAGTCGCTCAGAGAAGGATTCGATGGGTAAGGATTATCCGATTTTGCATTTAAGCCTTCGTGAAGGAAAAACTGCTATTGAAATGATTGCATTAAAATTTAATGAATGTATTACAAATCGCGACATCGGCGGATTATCAAATATGATGACTGAAAATCATGTGTTTATTGACATGGTGAATAATCGTATTGGAGGGAAGATGAATTGTATAGTTCACGCATGGAAACCTTTCTTCGCTCTTTATCCCAATTATCAAAATATATTTGAGAATATTGTTGTAAGAGACACTGCTGTCATTATGCAGGGCTATTCTGTTTGTTCTGAGGAAACATTGAATAATTGTCACGCTATCTGGGTTGCTGAGATTGTAAATAATAAAGTCGCTTTATGGCAAATTTATTCTGATACAAAAGAGAATAGAGAAATGTTTAAATTATAATACTTTGTCATGCAAACAATTAAGAATCTATCATGCAGACTTGTAGAAACTGCTGATTTCAAAGCAATCTGTAATCTTCCTCAAAGTGCCGAAGAACTATTCTTCATGTTTCCGAAGGCAGAATATCCATTGACGGAAAGCCAGTTAGAGATAGCGGTCAATAACCGTTTCGATTCAACAGTTGTTTTGCAGAACAATGTAATTGTTGGATTTGCCAATTTCTATGAAAAAGAAGAGAATAACTACTGCTCCATTGGAAATGTTATAGTGAGTTCAAAGCTCCGTAATCAAGGTGTTGGAGCATTTTTGATTCAGGCAATGGAGCGTATCGCTTTGACAAAATACAATGTTTCGGAGATACATATTTCTTGTTTCAACACCAATACAAAAGGTATTCTGCTGTATTCTAAGTTGGGTTATACTCCTTATAAAATCGAAAAACGGATGACATCTCAAGGTGAATCATTAGCATTAATCAAACTTAGAAAGGTATTAGTTCTCTAAAATTATAATCTCAGTTCCTCTGATATTTACTAAATTTGTGAGCAAAATAACAATAGAATTTGAAAGACAAGATGAATACGGATTATAAAGTTGGCGATTTAATTTATGACGCAGATATTTATGATGGAATGAATACCTTCCTATCCGATTTATCATTTTATAAAAAGTGGATGCCTAAAAACGAGGATGCTAAAATACTTGAACTTTGTTGTGGCACAGGCAGACTTACACTCCCAATCGCAAAGGAAGGATACAATATTTGTGGAGTAGATTACACTTCATCAATGCTTGAACAAGCAAAGGCAAGGGCTTCCGAAGCAGGATTAGAGATTGATTTCATTGAAGCGGATATAAGAACTTTAAACTTGCAAGAGAAATTTGATCTAATATTTATTCCATATAACTCAATCCATCATCTATACAAAAATGACGATTTGTTTGCGGCATTGAGGAGTGTGAGAAATCACCTCAAAGAAGGTGGGCTATTCCTGTTAGACTGCTTCAATCCAAACATTCAGTATATTGTTGAAGGCGAAAAAGTACAAAGTGTAGTTGCTGAATATACAACCAACGATGGAAGGGAAGTGTTGATAAAACAAACAATGTGTTATGAGAATGCGACCCAAATCAATCGCATTGAATGGCACTATTACATAAACGGCGAGTTTCATTCAACCCAAAATTTGGATATGAGATTGTTTTTCCCTCAAGAGTTAGACTCTTATCTGGAATGGGCTGGATTTAATATTATTCATAAGTTTGGAAGTTTTAAAGAAGAAGTATTTAACGATAAGTCAGAAAAACAGATATTCGTTTTGGTATTTAATAAGTGATCCTCAGCTTTTTACTCATCTTGTAATTTATAAGACACAATCGATTGGCTTTCCTTTTTTGTTTTTCATCCACTACAAAACCTTGTTTTTCAAAGAATGGGCGTGCAGTAATACTGACTTCCGATGAAATTCTATCAACATCTTTTTCTCTGGCGTACTTTTCAAGCGTATTGTAAAGCAAAGTAGCGATTCCCTGATGTTGGAAATCCTTATGCACAAACATCGTATGCATGTAGCCGGCATCGTTGATGGACGCAAATCCAACTATTTCTCTTTTTTTATTTTCGGCCACAATGTAATATTGCTCGGCAAACAGCTCATGCCAATGCGTTATGTCATCGCCGCATGAAGCCCAGTCTTCGACTTCTTCGGCGGAATAATCTTTCCGGTTTACTGATAAAACAGTGTTTTTATAGAGCTCCGTCAATTCAGGAAAATCAGAAACGGTTGCTTGTCGAATAGTAAACATATTATTTGTATTATACATTTGACACGATTGTAATAGATACATACTTGCAAAAATACGGATAAAAAATTATCCTTTAAAGATTTCAATACTATTTCATAGTACTAACACTCACTATCTACTACCACTTTAAGTGTTTTCTACGTGTTCTTCCCGTTTCGGTGAACACGGCGAAAACACTTTTTTCATTTGCACCATAAATCATAAAAACGATCATTATGGATGTACATGAAATTTCTTTTGAAAA
>JAISDH010000004.1 GCA_031264975.1 Bacteroidales bacterium | reverse complement strand
GGCAACGGGCGCAAGACCGCCGCCGCCGTCGGCCAGTACCTCCGGGGTGAAGCGGTCACGGGCGAGGCGGTGTTGTTCAATTCGCGGATGGGGCCGCTTGACGAGGTGAGCGCGGAGCTATTTCGGGACGCGAAGAAACAGGCGCGGAAAACGATGCCGGTCATCAGCGACGGCGAGCGGAAGACCACAGAGAAAGAGGTGGAAACCGGCTTTGCCGCCGCCGAAGCGCGAAAAGAAGCGGAACGCTGTCTCGAATGCGGCTGTGACGCAGTAAAAGACTGTAAACTCCGCGAATACGCCACGAAGTACGGGGCCGACCAGAACTACTTTGGATCGTCTGCCGAAACGGACTCGCGCCGCGCATACCAGACAGACAACACGCACCCGAAAATCCTTATGCAGACGGGCAAGTGCATAAACTGCGCCGCCTGTGTCCGTGCCTGTGCCGAGGTGAAGGGTCTCAACGTTCTGGGCCTCGTGAACCGCGGCTTTGCCACCCGTATGCTCGCCCCGTTCGGCGAAAGCCTCGCGGGTACCAAGTGCGACGGCTGCGGCGAATGCGTCAAGGTCTGCCCGACAGCGGGGATCGGGGAAAAGGTGGCGGGGTAAGAGAGGGATGTGCTACCGTTCCCTGTGGGCTTGGGCGTTTGCGCGAGGTGCAAACGCCCTGGCTTGGTTGTGGAGTTTGCGGGGCTTTGTTGCGGCGGGTGGCGGACTTTTTCGAACTACACCATCTCTTTGACCTCGGCCAATAATTACTCCTATTCGGCGCAGAGGGCGCAATCAGAGAGACTTGTTTGGCAGCTTTATTTGTTATCGAATGAAACTAATCAGGCAGTACAAAATCAAATATCAAATGTTTAATCGAAAACCCGTTTTTATGCCTTGACAAATAGAGTGAATCAAAATACGGCAATTCAAATGGCTGTTTCGTTAATACTTCTTTTTCTCTATCACAGTCCCTTAAAAATTGATTTATGCAATTAATAATATTTTCTGTTTTTCCTTGGAGAATATAACCGGACAGACAGTCGGATGGATACCATCCTGACAAATAATGATCAATGCCTGTTTCGATATAACGTTTGTGTAGAAAATGGGCAGAAATTTTCTTCCTTCGACCCTTTTTATAACTATCAGATTCAATCAGTATTTTTGCTTCGGAATAGTATTTCCACTCAACATCCGTCCAGCCTGAAAAACAAAAATCAATTCTTGGTGACTCTTTTGCGGGAATCTTATCTGTATAAAATCTATGTTCTGGGGCAATACTTATCCTCCACCTTCGCCTGTTTTCATTCGGTTCCAAACACAGTATCAATTCTTTGGATATATCCTCTTCTTTCCAGTCAATGGAAATCTTTTTCTGCGAAAGAAGCATTTTGTAGCCTTCGCATAATAGAATCAAACAACGTTTTTCCAATGTCCGTAATGTATTGTCAATAATTTCTGGATTCAAGTTACCGTTCATTTTTTTCCTCCCATATTGGCTATTTCTACGATAAGCGACATCGCATCGTCAATTGCCTGTGATCGCGTCCAAAAACGTTTTTGATTCGGTTTTATCAGATATATATACTTCGTATCATAATACCTAAGTTGTTTTTGCAGATAAATATTTTTGCCTTTTTCCTGAATAGAATACTTGTTTAGTTCTTTTAACAAAGTCTCAAGTTCTACCGCGTCTTTTGTTTCAACAGGTTTTGATACATTGCAGAAATGTAATACAATAAGGCTTAATGGGTCATATTGGCCAATGTTATAAATAACCGCGTTAATCTTATTTCCTGATTCGGAATAGAAATCGTTTAATTCGCCACAAATCATGTTGGCATAAGTGCTGCGCTCATCACTTGTTGTTGCTTTGAGTCCAATCGAATATTCACCCTGCTCAAATAAATCAAGGTTGAATTTTATGGCATCTTCAATCAAAATCTGCTCTTTTTCGCTTATATTCAGCATTTTATATAACTCATTCTGGATTAGCTTTTCATTAGCTGTTATAACCTGCAGGTTTGGAAAGTCAGACTTTAATTGAGCCACGATACTGTTAAAGCTGCCGGTAATTATTTTATTTTCAGCGTCACTGTATATAAGTGGCAATTCGCACAATTCAGCTAGGAGACAAACGCGGTCGCGTTCAATGCCCCATGAGGCGCTTGTCAAGAATAAAAAATATCTGATTATATCTGAATTATAAAAAGAGACGAGCATTTGTTTAAAGTACAATGGAATACGTCCATTAATAATGTACGCTCCAGACGTACAAAACAAATTGTAATCAATCAATGAAACCGCGATCTGCCTATCATGCTGCATTTCTTTTACTGCAATGTAAGGAGGATTAAATAGTTCTTCTATTTTGTTATCCTTCCTATAACGGTTTGTGTTTTTTCTTCTCTCATTATCGCTGGTATAATATCTATTGATGGATTTTGGAGAGATGACTTCATCTGGCTTAAAATCCTGCTTTTTTTTATCGCAGCACAACCCTTTCCCTGTTATAAATCTTTTGTCAGAAGCGAGGCCGAGGTTCTTCCGCATAAATATTTTTATAAACTCAAAATCCTGTAGACTTCCCCACATAGCAATTTTCCATATTTTTGTATCAGGTTTTTGGCACTCCCGTCTTGGCAAGAATTTTATGTCGGTACTGTCTATAATGAAACCGTCAACAAGATTTGATTTTACGTACGTCTTGGGGGCGCAATATTCGATGGTACTGGAGATATTCGGCGGTTTTTCTTTTTGATAGTAAACTATACTGACAGGCACCGTCGCCGAATTAAACAATTGTCCACCAAAATCTTTGTGCGCCTTGCGAAACACAGACAAATTGTAAATTTTTTCGACATAAGTCTTATTGAGCAGCCATTTTCTAAACTTTTGATATTTTTCATTTGTATTGGTTAATGCTTTTGTATTAAATATCAGTGCTATTTTTCCGTCATCTTTTACGAATTGAACGGCTTTATCCAAAAAGGCGAGGACTTTTTCGTGCGCGTATTTTCGTTCATCCAAATAACTTTTAATTTCTGCACTAATATCCTTTGTTCCGAACGGGGGGTTTCCAATTAATAAGTCGGCCTTAATGATGAATTCTTTCGCGTCCACTTCTCCAATAGTATCCCGGCACCATAGGTTTCTTCCTTGATTGCCCTGAAGCGTTGGATCCTTAGGATTATTAATCAAATAAGGCAACCGGTATTCTTCTTCTATCCAAAGTGTTTTTGGATCTAATTGTTCTACCAATGCTAAATAGAGGCTGAATGCCGCAACTTTAATTGCCAGAGGGTCTATTTCAATTCCAAAAATGTTGTTGACCAAAATATCCTTCAAGGCAGAAAACGAAATTTTCTTCCCATGATTGGCATTTTTCCAGCGCCGGATTAACCGTTTATAGCTTTCTACCAGAAAAATACCCGAACCACAGGCTATATCCAATATTTTAACATTATAGTTTGTTTCGTTTTTAACAAAGAGTTTATCGTTCAGCATTAATTCTACCATAGGATATGGCGTATAAAATTGCCCTTTTTCGTTTTGCTTGGCACTTTCTCCCAAAAAACTTTCGTAAACTTCGCTTAACACCTCTATCTGAATAAAGCTGAAATCAAAAATCCTCCAATTTGCAAATAATTTTGGATCCATTAATATATCGCCATCAATAAAACATTTTTTGATTGTTTGCAAATGCTCTAGTGTAACCAATTCCCATTCACCTTCCATTACGGGAAACACATTGCCGTTGAAATGCTCATACAATACGTCAAATAATTTATATGCGGCATCTTTGTCTTCTAAAATATCAAAATAACTGCACGCATCCGGTTTTATTTGACGGTAAAACCCGGTTTCCTTTGCCGCCCCCTTGTCTTCAAGATATAGAATGAACAGAGAACGCATCAATAATCCATGTACGATATCTATGTTTTTAATATCCTTATTAAGGGCTTTGGCTGTTTTCATGAGACTTTGTACCAAATAGCGATCTATTCTTCTTTGGGTATTTACTTTCTCGCGAATGCATGAATCACTTGTCCAAATCAGTCCGCAATCAACGCCAACCTGCGAAAATATGTTTACCAATTTGGCTAAATTGGCACAGTCATCTTTCCGCGTCTTAAAAACTTCGTACGGCTCAAGTTCCGTATTTAAATCGGCTTCTGGTTTCAAATATTTAGGTTTTTCATGACAGTTGTATATCCTTATTTCCGAATCGGCCATTGCAAATAGAAATATTATTTTCCGGTAATTCCATGTCTTGCGTTGAATCTCCGCAATTTCTTTTAATGCTTCGGAATTGAACCCCTGCACATTCTTGAACAAAACAGCCGGAAAATCTCCTGAGAAATACACTTTATCCGCGCCGATATTTTCCAATTCATGATATTCTGGCCTGACAGAGGATATGCCGGAACAATCGGGTAATTGGCTGTATCCTAATTTATGATAGAAAAAACTTGCCGTCATTTTCTCCTCCTCAATAGTTATTTCTTCTTTCATGTTCTTGCTCCACATTCTATCTCTCGTTCAACCATCTCTTTTGCCTCGTCCAACAGCCGCTCAGATTCGGCGCGAAGGACGAAACTCTTTTTGATTAAGGTGGTGATTTCGCGCTGAATCTCTTTGTCAACGAGGGGTATAGGGATATTTTGAACCCCTGTTTTATTGACAGCCGTTAAAATGGTTCCCGAACAATTCTGTTTGAGAATATTCTGTATTGGTTCTGACTTGAATAGCACTAACAGTGTTTCCGAATTAATCTGGTACGAGTTAATCACATAAAATCCGGTAGAACACAAGGCATTATCATATTCCTCTGTTACCAATGCGCAACTGCTTAGTGAACCTTCAATGGACGAAATAATAACATCATTAGCTTTGACTGTTAGCCTTGCCCTCGTTGGTAATTCCGCGCCTTGTGCAACCGTACAGTCCGTAATTTCTCCCGAATTTCCTATATTCGAAAGTTCTATATATTTATATTCCGTATCATGTTCAGGTGTAAAATTAAGGTCTTTTACAGTGCAAGCATTTTGCAACAAGTCAAATCCATTGGGATGACTTTTTATTAACCGCGCATAATCCTCATATTTTGG